>NZ_JBEZZG010000002.1:470110-643678 GCF_040639085.1 Nonomuraea sp. NPDC023979 | reverse complement strand
CAATTGCAACAAAAATCGCAACACAGATCATTTGCTGTGACGTATCGCCAGGTAGATGCGGGTGGCTGCTCTAGTTTCCGTCGTACGCCAACGTACGCCCGGGTATGTCCCGGTCAAGGGTTACTTACCGCGAACCGCCCTCGCCACGATCGCCACCAGGCCCGCGAACGCCAGCCCCACCACCATCACGGGCAGCAGGACCAGCGAATCCGTGATCGAACCCGTCAGCACCAGGATGCCGAGCACCACGAACAGCGACCCGCTCAGCAGCGCCATCCAGTCGGTCCGGTGCAGCCTGCGCGGCCTGTCGAGATCACGCGCCACGGCGCACCTCCAGGTCTCCCACGCCGCCCTTCAGGTTCAGTACGATCGTCGGCGCCTTGCCCTCCGGCTCCACCTCGGGCTCCAGCACCTTGTCGAACTGGACGTCCACGCCGCCACGCAGCGACTGGTCCACCTTGATGTCACCGATCCGGTTGAACGCGTGCACCTCGACCCGCGCCGTCGGCGGCACGACCACCGCCAGCTCGCCCACCGCGATCGACGCGTCGAACGTCACCTTCGCCCCCGGCTCCAGCCGCAGCTCCGACAGGTCCAGCTTGCCGTCGCCCACTCCCGCGTCGTACACCCGGTTCGACTCCGCCGGGTTCGTCACATGCCATACGGACTCGCCGACCTTGGCCGGCAGGCCGCCGAACATCATGCCCACCCCGATCAGCAGCGTCACCAGGGTGCCCGCCGCCACCAGGCCCGCGCCCCGGCCCCACCAGGCCGCGATCAGCAGGCCGGCGCCGATGGTCACCAGCACCGCGCCCGCGACCAGCGTGGGCTGCACTCCCGAGGGTGATGCGGCCTGCACCGCCACGAGGATCCCTCCAATGATCGTTGCCAGCGCCATGGTGATGGCGCCGATGTACGACTTCGGCCGCCGCTCCCGCGGCACCGGCCGGCGGTACAGCGCCGGGTCGTAGGGCGAGTAGCCGCCGCCGCGCCGCGCCGGGTCGAGCGGCTGGTAGGAGCCGTAGCGCGACTCGTACGGGCCGTGCGGGGCGAACGGCTCCCCGTACGCGGGGTGCGCCGCCGTCCGCCGCCCCGGGTCGGTCGTGGGGTGCTCGGCTCTGGGGCGCGCCGCCGTCGGCACCGCGTACGCCGCCGTCTTGGCGAACGGCGCCTCGTCCTCCAGCAGCCGCCGCGCCTCCGGATCCCGCCGGGCCCGCCGCTCCTCGGTGTTCGCCGCGGGCTCCTCCCGAGCCTCCTCGGCGGGCGCGCTCTCCGGAGCGGGGGCGACCGGCGCGGCCGTCTCCTCGGGGAGGTCGGCCCGTACCGTCTCGGCGGCGGGCGACTCCTGCTCGGACGGGACGTCCTCCTCGGCCCGAGCCGCCTCGGCGGCGGGCGCGCTCTTCACGGAGGGAGCGTCCGCCGGGGGAGCGGCGGCGGCCGGGCGGGGGAAGTCGTCGGACGTGGCGAGGCCGTCCGGGCGGGGACGGCGGTTGAGGCGCTCGGGCATGGAGCGGGCCAGCGCCAGCAGGTCGACGCCGCTCGTGTGCGCGGCCAGCAGGGCGATGGCCAGGAACAGCCCGACGACGAGCGTCCCGGCGCCGAGCCAGACGGTGGAGAGGTTGAGCACGAGCCCGAGCGCGAGCACGGCCGTCAGCAGCGCCAGCACCGTGTCGGCGTCGAAGTCGCGGCGGGTCCACTGCTCGATGATCGCCGGCTTCCCGTTGGGCTCCTTCATCAGCATGAACGCCGCGATGTACAGGATGAACCCGATCCCGGATCCGAACATCAGCACCGCGAAGCCGACCCGGAACACGACCGGGTCGACGCCGGTGTGCCGGCCCAGGCCGGCGCACACTCCCATGAGGAATCGTCCCTCGTTGCTGCGGCGCAGCGTGGCAGGGGGAGCGGCCGGTTCCCTGGACGGTGCTTCTGTCATGCCACCATCGTCGCTCACCTGCGAAGGCGGTCGCATCGGGGAGACCCCTGACCCGACCCGGGGGTTGTTCCCTGATGCCCGCGATGCCCGCGACGTGTGACTATGGCGATGTTATGGCTGACCAGAAGACTCTCGCCGAGCCGGGCCCGGGCGCCGACGCGCCGTATCGCAGGATGACACGTCCCTTGGAGGGCCGTCTCGTCAGCGGTGTCGCCCACGGGCTCGCCACGCAGCTCAAGCTCGATCCCGTGGTGATCAGGCTGATGTTCGTGCTGCTCAGCGTCGTGGAGGGGGTCGGGGTGGTCGCGTACGCGGTGCTCTGGATGCTCACGCCGCAGCAGCCGAACGAGGGCCGCCCGGTGCCGGCCCGTGACTGGAGCCAGCTTGCCGCGTTCGCCGCGATCGGGGTGGCGTTGCTGGCGTTCGGCTGGCTGACGGGCGCGTCGCAGGGCGGCATCGGCATGCTGCCGTTCGCGGTGGGCGGCATCGGCACGATCATCCTGTGGCAGCAGGCCGATCCGGAGCGCCGTAAGCACTGGGTGAGCGGGGCGACCCAGAGCATCAGGAAGAACCGGGTGCGTACGCTGCTGGGCGTGCTGCTGGTGATCGTCGGCGCGATCGGGTTCCTGCTGGTGGAGGGGCAGTTCCAGCAGGCGCGGCCGGGGCTGATGTTCACGGCGGTGGTGGTCGGCGGGCTCGCGGTGATCGCGGCCCCGTGGCTGGCCGGGCTGTGGAAGGAGCTGCAGCTCGAACGGCGCGAGCGCATCCGGCAGGAGGAGCGCGCCGAGGTGGCGGCGATGGTGCACGACTCGGTGCTGCACACGCTCACGCTCATCCAGCGGGTCGCGCACGATCCGCGCGAGGTGGCCAGGCTGGCCCGTTCGCAGGAGCGCGAGCTGCGCAACTGGCTCTACCAGCCGGCCCAGGACGCGGACGCGACGCTGGCGGCGGCGGTGCGCCGGATCGCGGCCGAGGAGGAGGACGCGCACGGCGTGCCGATCGAGGTGGTGTGCGTGGGCGACATCGACCTCGACGCGCAGGGCAGGCTGGGCGCGATGCTCAAGGCGGCCAGGCAGGCGATGGTCAACGCGGCCAAATACTCTGAGAGTCCGTCCATTTCCGTCTATGCGGAGGTGGAGGGTGAAGAGACGACGATTTTCGTGAAGGATCGCGGTAAGGGGTTCGAGCTCGATGCGGTGCCGCTGGACCGGATGGGCATCAGGGAGTCCATCATCGGCAGAATGGAACGCCACGGCGGCACGGCGCGCGTTCGGACCGAGCCGGGTGAGGGCACGGAAGTGATGTTGACCATGAAGGTGGAAAAGCCATGACGCGCGTGCTGATCGTCGACGACCATCGGCTGTTCCGCTCGGGGGTGCGCGCCGAGCTGGGCGACTCGATCGAGGTCGTGGGCGAGGCCGAGGACGTCGACACGGCGGTCAAGGCGATCGCCGACCTGCAGCCGGACGTGGTGCTCCTGGACGTGCACATGCCCGGCGGGGGCGGCCAGGAGGTGCTGCGCCGGGTGCTGGGCGCGGGCTCCCAGGTACGTTTCCTCGCCCTCTCGGTCTCCGACGCGGCCGAGGACGTGATCGGCGTGATCCGGGGCGGCGCCCGCGGTTACGTCACCAAGAACATCAGCGGCAGGGAGCTCACCGACGCGATTCGGCGGGTGGCCGACGGCGACGCGGTGTTCTCGCCGAGGCTGGCGGGCTTCGTGCTGGACGCCTTCGCCTCGTCGGAGGCGCCGTCCATCGACCCGGAGCTCGACTCGCTCACCCAGCGGGAGCGGGAGGTGCTGCGGCTCATCGCGCGCGGCTACGCGTACAAGGAGATCGCCAAGGAGCTGTTCATCTCCGTGAAGACGGTCGAGACGCACGTGTCGTCGGTGCTGCGCAAGCTGCAGCTGTCCAACCGTCACGAGCTCTCCCGCTGGGCGACGGCGCGCCGCCTGGTGTGACAGCCCGCCGCGACGCTGGTGTCGCGGCCCGCCGCGTGCGACATTGCCAAGTATGGGCAGGGACGTGCCGGTGGTGGTGTTCAGCCGGGAGGACCGGCGGGCGTACCGGGAGAAGGTGCGCCGATGCCTCGACGTGTTCGCGCAGCTGCTGCGCGAGTCGCGCTTCGAGGACGACCGGCCGCTGGCCGGGCTGGAGATCGAGCTCAACATCGTGGACGCCGACGGCGAGGCGGCCATGCGCAACGCCGAGGTGCTGGCGGCGATCGAGCGGCCCGACTGGGCCACGGAGCTGGGCCAGTTCAACGTCGAGATCAACGTCGAGCCGCAGGACCTGGGCGGCGACGGGGCGCGGCGGCTGGAGGACGACGTGCGCGCCCGGCTCAACCACGCCGAGGAGCGCGCCAGGTCGCGGGGCGGGCACCTGGTGCTGATCGGCATCCTGCCGACGCTGCGCGAGCAGGACATCGGCGAGGGCACGCTGTCGGCCAACCCGCGCTACCGGCTGCTGAACGAGCAGATCTTCGCCGCCCGGGGTGAGGATCTGCACCTGTGCATCGAGGGCGTCGAGCGGCTCGACACCCACGCCGACAGCCTGGCGCCCGAGGCGGCCTGCACGAGCGTGCAACTGCACCTCCAGGTGAGCCCGGCGGAGTTCGCGGCGCACTGGAACGCGGCCCAGGCGATCGCGGGCCCGCAGGTGGCGGTGGCGGCGAACGCGCCCTACCTGTTCGGCAGGGAGCTGCACCGCGAGACCAGGATCGCGCTGTTCGAGCAGGCCACCGACACCCGGCCGGACGAGCTGAAGGCGCAGGGGGTGCGGCCGCGCGTGTGGTTCGGCGAACGCTGGATCACGAGCGTGTTCGACCTGTTCGAGGAGAACGTCCGCTACTACCCGGCGCTGCTGCCGCTGTGCGAGGAGGAGGACCCGCGCGCGGAGCTGGCGGCGGGCCGCGTCCCGGCGCTGCACGAGCTGACCCTGCACAACGGCACCGTCTACCGGTGGAACCGGCCGGTGTACGCGGTGGTGGACGGCACGCCGCACCTGCGGGTGGAGAACCGGGTGCTGCCCGCCGGGCCGACGGTGCTCGACATCGCGGCCAACGCCGCCTTCTACTACGGCCTGATGCGCGTCCTGCCGCACGCCGAGCGGCCGATCTGGAGCCGGATGTCGTTCGCCGCCGCCGAGGACAACCTGACCGCCGCCGCCCGCCACGGCCTGGACGCCCGCCTCTACTGGCCCGGCGTGGGGGAGGTCCCGGCGGCCGAGCTGATCCTGCGCAGGCTGCTGCCGATGGCCCGCGAGGGGCTGGCCCGGCGCGGCGTGGACGAGGCGGTGGCCGGCCGGCTGCTGGACGTCATCGAGGGCCGCTGCCTCACCGGCCGCACGGGCGCGACCTGGCAGGTGGACAAGGTGCGGGCGCTCGGCGGCGACCGGCACGAGGCGCTGCGCAGGATGACGCTGGAGTACATCGAGCGCATGCACACGAATGATCCGGTGCACACCTGGGCAGTCTGAGCGTCGTGACCTCCTCCCGCCGGCTGCTGCCCCTGGCGCTGATCGCCGTCCTGCTCACCGCCTGCGGCGTCCTCGACGTGCCCTCCCGTGACACGCGCGGCGCCGACTCCTTCGCCGACGACGTGCTCGGGGCCAGGACGCTGACCGAGGAGTTCTGGAAGCAGCAGTTCGCCGCCGCCGGGCGCACCTACAGGCCGGTGACCGGCTTCGTCCCCTATTCGGCGGGCGGCGGCCCGAGCTGCGGCGGCGAGCCCGCCGTGCCCGCCAACGCCTTCTACTGCCCGATCGGCCACTTCATCGCCTTCGACCAGGACTGGATGGCGGGCCTGTGGAGCGAGATGGGCGACGGCTCGGTCTACCTGATCATCCCGCACGAGTTCGGCCACGCCGTGCAGGCGCAGCTCCGCACCGAGTTCCAGCTCAACATCCAGGCCGAGCTGCAGGCCGACTGCTACGCGGGCGGCACGCTGAAGGCGCTGATCGACTCCGGCGCGCTGACGGCCGAGCCGGGCGACGAGGACGAACTGCTGCTCAACCTGGCCGCCGCCGGCGACCCCACCGACGACTGGCTCGACCCGGCCGCCCACGGCACCGCAGAACAGCGCCAGCGCTCCTTCGCCACGGGTTACACGCGCGGCGTGGGGGCCTGCTGAGGTTGTACGCGCGTGTCAACCCAGAGGATGATGCGACCGATCATGCGCGCGGCATAGCGTTGGCCCATGCCATTGGAGGAGATCGGCTGGCTGCGCAGGGGCGCCTGCAAGTCCAGCGACCCCGAGCTGTTCTTCCCGCTCGCGCCCTCACCCGTCCAGGAGGCGCGGGCCAAGGCCGTCTGCGCGTCCTGCAAGGTCCTGGCCGAGTGCCGCTCCTATGCGCTGAAGGCCGGCGAGGCCGACGGCATCTGGGGCGGCATGACCCCGGAGGAGCGCCGCCGCACCCGCTTCCCGGCGGGCTGGCGCAACTCCGCGGCCTCCTGACGCCACGTAGCCTCTAAGGGTGCTGCTTCGCTCGATCGCCGTGCTCGCTGCGGCCAACGTCCTCAACAACAAGGTCGCGCCACGGCTGGGGCCGCTCACCTCGGCCGCCGCGACGGCCGCGTTAGTCGCGATGGCCCGCAGCTCCGGCGTGTCGTGGCGGGAGCTCGGCTTCGAGCGCGGCCGTCGCGGCGCGCTCGTCGGCGGCGCGCTCGCGGCCTCCGTCGTGGCGGTCTACTCGGCCGGCATCAGCATGCGCCGCACCCGCCCGTTCTTCCACGATGAGCGGGCGCTCTCGCTCTCCCGCGCCCGCGTCCTGGAGGAGGCGCTGGTCCAGGTGCCGTTCGGCACGGTCCTGCTGGAGGAGGTCGGCTTCCGCGGCGCCCTCTACGGGATGCTGCGCCGCTCCCACGGCACCGCCACGGCCACCGCGGTGTCGTCGGCGCTGTTCGGGCTCTGGCACATCCTGCCCGCGATCGACATGGCCCGCGCCAACCCGGCGCTCGGCGCGCTCGCCGCAGGGGAGTCGCCCGCCCACCTCGACACCGCCCGGGTGGTGGCGGGCAGCGTGCTGTCGACGGCCGTGGCCGGGGTGCTGTTCAGCGAGCTGCGGCGGCACAACGGCCTGCTCGCCCCCGCCATGCTGCACCTGGCGACCAACTCGCTGGGCTACCTGTTCGCCCGCCTCGCGGCCCACCGCACAGGTTACGGAGATCAGGGCTCGCTACCCTTCGCTCATGGTGACGCATGAGCGGGAGATCACGGCTCCCATCGACCTGTGCCTGCCGGACGGTCGGCTCGACCCGGCGGCGGTCGGCTGGACCCGGCGGCCGCTCCACCGGGCCAACCTGCGCGGCTGGGGGCGCACCAAACGCTGGGAATACTGGGGGATCGTCACTCCCACTCACGTGATCGGCGTGGTCGCCTCCTCGCTCGACTACGCGGGCGTGCACGGCCTGTACGTGCTCGACCGGGCCACCGGCCAGGAGACGGCCAGGGACGTGGTGGTGCCGCTGGCCCGCAACACCGCCATGCCGGAGCGCAGCGGCGAGGGCGCCGCGTCGGCGCGGGCGGCGGCGCTGCGGATCGACATCCGCCAGCGGCCCGACGGCACCTCGCTGCGCGGCGTGGCCCCGGGCATCGAGGTCGACCTGGAGATCCCGCTGCCCGACGGGCACGAGGCGCTGGGCGTGGTGGTGCCGTGGAGCCCCACGCGGTTCCAGTACACGCTCAAGGACGTGGGCAGGCCGGTGCGGGGGCGGCTGCGGCTGGTCTCCGGCGAGTACGAGGTGCGCGAGCAGGACTCGTTCGCGGTGCTCGACCACGGCCGGGGGCGCTGGCCGTACTCGGTGGTGTGGAACTGGGCGGCGGGCAGCGCGCCCGGGCGGGCGATCCAGCTCGGCGGCAAGTGGACCGACGGCACCGGCATGACGGAGAACGCGCTGTTCGTCGACGGCCGGCTGCACAAGATCGGCGAAGAGCTGGCCTGGCGCTACGACCGCGACGACTGGATGCGGCCGTGGCGGATCACCGGGGCGCGGGTGGAGGCGGAGTTCACGCCGTTCCACGAGAAGGTCGCCCGCACCGAGCTGGGCGTCGTCGGGTCGGAGACGCACCAGTGCTTCGGCCACTTCAGCGGCCGGGCGCAGGCCGACGACGGCGCGTGGATCGAGCTCGACGGCCTGACCGGGTGGGCCGAGGAGGCCCGGCAGCGGTGGTGAGGCTCAGCGCGGCAGGCGCAGCGCCGCGTTGACCGCCCGCACCAGGTCCTCGGGCAGCACTCACAGTAAGCCCCGATTTCCGGGGCTGACCTGCGGCTACGGCGTCACGCCGTCGGCACCACCTGGAAGCCCTCCGCGTAGTGCCCCTCGGGGAACCCCGCCTCCTTCCCCCAGGCGGCGAAGCGGCTCTTCACGAAGTCGGCGAACCCCTCGACGTGCGCCACCTGGCTCACGTGCGACTGCAGCGCCGCCAGCTTGCGCTCGACGGTGGCCGTGATGTCCACGTAGTGGTTGGGCGTGGAGCCGCCCGTCAGCCACACCTCGCGCACCGTCCACGCCTCCAGGCCCTCCTCGGTGAACAGCTCGGGGAAGGCGTACGGGTTGCGGGCGTCGGGGTAGACGGCGTCCAGCGTGGCGCCGCCGACCGCGCGATGGTCGGGGTGGCTCGGCGCGACGAACTGGTAGTTGCGGTCGGGGTGATGCGTGATGACCAGGTCGGGCCGCACCTGCCTGATGACGCGGGCGATGTCGCGGCGCAGCTCCAGCGACGGCACCACGGTGCCGTCGGCATAACCGAGAAAGCGCAGGTCCGTGACGCCGACGCACTTGGCCGCCGCCGTCTGCTCCGTGCGGCGGAGCTCGGCCATGCCCGAGTTGTCCAGCGTGCGCTCGTTGCCGCCCGCGTCACCGTCGGTGACCAGCAGGTACGTGACCTCCACCCCGGCGTCGGCGAACAGCGCCACGGTCCCGGCGGCCCCGAAGTCGGCGTCGTCCGGATGCGCGGACACGACGAGGATCCGGTCGATCTCGTTCTCGGCCAGCATGCGGTCCCCTTTCTGATCGTCGTACGGGACAACCGAAGCCCGGCTACCCGCATTCCGTGCGCCGATTGTCGGTGGCGCGTCTTAACCTAGGTGGGTGCCGACCCACGTCTCTGTTGACCACCCCTTGCTCGATGGCCTCAACCCGCAGCAGCGCGAGGCCGTGATCCACCATGGCAGCCCCCTGCTGATCGTGGCGGGGGCGGGATCGGGAAAGACGCGGGTGCTCACCCACCGCATCGCCTACCTGCTGGCCGAGCGCGACGTCCATCCAGGCGAGATCCTGGCGATCACCTTCACCAACAAGGCCGCCAAGGAGATGAAGGAGCGCATCGACAAGCTCGTCGGGCCGCGCTCGCGGGCGATGTGGGTGATGACCTTCCACAGCGCGTGCATGCGCATCCTGCGGCGCGAGGCCAAGCGGCTCGGCTTCCCCTCCAGCTTCTCCATCTACGACCAGGCCGACTCCCAGCGCCTCATGGCCATGGTCTGCCGCGAGATGGAGCTCGACCCCAAGCGCTATCCGCCCCGCTCGTTCTCCGCCCAGGTCAGCAACTTCAAGAACGAGCTGATCGACTACGAGACCGCGATCGAGCGCGCCGGCTCCCACCTGGAGAAGACGCTCGCCCAGGCCTACAAGAGCTACCAGCTCAAGCTCACCGAGGCCGGCGCGATGGACTTCGACGACATCATCATGAACACGGTGACGCTCTTCCAGCTCTTCCCCGAGGTGGCCGAGCACTACCGGATGCGCTTCCGCCACGTGCTCGTCGACGAGTACCAGGACACCAACCACGCCCAGTACATCCTGATCAGGGAGCTGGTCGGCCACCCCGAGGTGCGCACGGCCGACGGCGACGTGGTGCGGGCCGGGGCCGACATGTCCGAGCTGTGCGTGGTCGGCGACGCCGACCAGTCGATCTACGCCTTCCGCGGCGCGACGATCCGCAACATCCTGGAGTTCGAGCGCGACTATCCGAACGCGCGCACCATCCTGCTGGAGCAGAACTACCGCTCCACCCAGAACATCCTGGCCGCCGCCAACGCGGTCATCTCGCGCAACGAGTCGCGCAAGCCCAAGAACCTCTGGTCCGACCAGGGCGACGGCCCCAAGATCGTCGGTTACGTGGCCGACAACGAGCACGACGAGGCCGTCTTCGTCGCCCAGGAGGTCGACCGGCTCAGCGACGAGGAGGGCGTCAAGGCCGGTGACGTCGCGGTCTTCTACCGCACCAACGCCGCCTCCCGCGTGTTCGAGGAGATCTTCATCCGCACCGGCCTGCCCTACAAGGTCGTCGGCGGCGTGCGCTTCTACGAGCGCAAGGAGGTCAAGGACCTGCTGGCCTACCTGCGGCTGCTGGCCAACCCGCTCGACGTGGTGTCGCTGCGGCGCATCCTCAACGTGCCCAAGCGCGGCATCGGCGATCGGGCCGAGGCCATGGTCGAGGCGTTCGCGGCCCGCGAGCGGATCCCGTTCTGGGACGCGCTGCGGCGGGCCGACGAGGCGCCGGGCATGGCGACCCGCTCACTCAACGCGATCAGGGAGTTCGTCGCGCTCGTCGAGGAGCTGATCGTCAAGGGCGAGGGCATGCCGCCGTCGGCGCTGGCCGAGGAGGTGCTGGTGGCCACCGGCTACCGCGCCGAGCTGGAGGCGTCCGAAGACCCGCAGGACGAGTCGCGGCTGGAGAACCTCAACGAGCTCATCTCCGTGGCCTCCGAGTTCGAGGAGGCCAACCCGGAGGGCACGCTGGTGGAGTTCCTGGAGCAGGTGTCGCTGGTGGCCGACGCCGACCAGATCCCCGACGCCGACGGCGGGCAGGGCGTCGTGACGCTCATGACCCTGCACACGGCCAAGGGCCTGGAGTTCCCCGTGGTGTTCCTGACGGCGATGGAGGACGGCGTCTTCCCGCACATCCGCTCACTCGGCGAGCCGAAGGAGCTGGAGGAGGAGCGCCGCCTGGCCTACGTCGGCATCACCCGGGCCCAGCAGCGCCTTTACATCACCCGCGCCGCCGTGCGCAGCTCGTGGGGGGCGCCGTCGTTCAACCCGGCCTCCCGCTTCGTCAGCGAGGTGCCGGGCACGCTCATCGAGTGGCGTACGGATCCGAGCAAGTCGGCGTGGAGCGCGGCCACGCGCCGTGAGCCCACGCCCGCCGCCGCGCCGAAGAAGAGCGGCGGGCGCGCGGTCCCGACGCTCAACCCCGGCGACCGGGTCACGCACGACGCCTTCGGGCTCGGCACGGTGGTGACGGTCGACGGGGTGGGCGACAAGACCAAGGTCAAGATCGACTTCGGCTCCGGCGGCGAGAAGACGCTGCTGCTGGCCTACGCGCCGCTGGAGAAGCTCTAGCCGAGACGGTCAGAGGGCGCTGCCCTGCTTCCACTGGGTCCAGTTGAGCTGCCAGTAGCTCCAGCCGTTGCGCCAGTCGAGCTTGCGCTTGGTGCCGGTGATCTTCACGACGTCACCGCGCTGGGCGATGTCGTAGAACCACTTGGCCCCGGCCGGGGTGGCGCGCACGCAGCCGTGGCTCTGGTTGGAGCGGCCGAGGAACTGGTAGTCGCCGTAGCTCTGGTGGACGTACTCGCCGCTGTCGGAGATGCGGACCGCCCACGGGATCTGCTCCTTGTAGTAGCGCGGGTCCTTGGGGTCGGTCACGCCCATCCACGACGAGGTCATGGTCTCCACGGCCTTCTTGCCCATGGTCAGGTGGACGCCGCTGGTGGTCAGGTAGATGTCGACGCCGTTCCTGATCAGCCCGCCCCGGCCGGCGCTGATCGGGATCTTCTTGGCCAGCCTGCCGTTGCGGTAGACCTTCATCACGTGCTTGCGGGTGTCGACGACGGAGATGTTCTGCGCGCCGACGGCGAAGCGGCGGCTGACGTTCCTGGCCGCCTGGTTGCCCGGGATCTCGCTGAGCAGGGCCTTGAAGAGCACCTTCTGGTTGGGCTTCCAGTAGGTCTTGGTGCGGTAGACGACCTTGTTGTCGGCGATCCACCGCCAGGCGCCCTCGACGGGCTTGTCGGCCTCGACCCGCAGCACCGACTCGGCCGCCGCGCGGTCGCGCACCTTGCGGTCGAAGGTCACGATGATGGGGAAGCCGACGCCCACCTTCTCCGACTTCTCGCCGAGCGGGGTGATGTCGGCGATGCCGAGCTTGACCTTCTTCGGCGCGGCGGCCTGGGCGGGCACCGTCGGCGCCACGCAGAGGGCCGCGGCGACCAGGGCGGTCACGGCCGGCATCCGGGGGAAGAGCTTCACAGGTCGTACTCCTGGACTATGTGCTTGACGCGTTCGCTACGTGTGACAGCTGAGGCTCGTGTTTCGCCGTCCAGGAAGGCGTCACGATGTCATAACGGTTCAATTTTGTACATTCCGGTGGCCGGCCGTGGCGGCGCCACGGCCGGCCTCAGGACCTACTTGGTGGCGATGCCGTTGAGCTTGCCGAACTCCTCGACGGTCTCCTCGCCGCCCTCCTCCAGGTCGGTGGTGACCTGGTCGGCCGTCGGCGCCTTGATCGTCAGCTTGCCGCCCCAGCCGGTGAAGCGGGTGTCGACGCTCAGGCTCCCGCTGTCCATGGCCAGCGCGACCGCCGAGAACGTCGTCACCAGGCGCGTGGGCAGGCCCTTGGCGTCCACGGTGAGCCGCCAGTTGATCGGCGTCTTCAGCGTCTTGGCCGTGTCCTTCGCCCCCATCCTGGAAGCGCGGAACCACGCCGACGCCTTGCGCAGCTCACCGACGGTGATCTTGCCGGTGTAGCCGCCCGAGGTCGCCTTGGCGTTCTTGAACAGCGCCTTGAGCGTGGCCGGCTCCGCGATGTTCACGGGCTGGCCCAGCACGCCCAGAATGCCCGCGGGCGGGCCGTTCGGGGCCTTGTACCAGGTCTCGCCCTCCGGCAGCACGGTCGACCAGATGCCGCCCGACAGGTAGGACGTGGTGCCGATCCTGATCGTGCGCTCCGACTTGGTCATCGCCGCGATCAGCGAGTCCTCCTCGGCGTCCAGGTCACTGGCGTTGATGGCCAGCTTGCCGGTGATGTCGGACGCGGCGATGCCCGACCGGCCGAACGCGAAGCTGCCGTGACGCCTGAGGAAGACGGCGCGCTGGCCGTCCTCGATCACGGTGGTGCGCTCGGTGAACTTCACGCCCTTGCCCGGGGCGACGTGCTTCTTGACCGCCGTCACCGGGTTCTTGGGCGCAGCGGCCTGGGCGGGCGTCGCCGTCACGAGGGCGGCGGCCGACG
The DNA here is from genome assembly GCF_040639085.1 of Nonomuraea sp. NPDC023979. Taxonomy (NCBI): domain Bacteria; kingdom Bacillati; phylum Actinomycetota; class Actinomycetes; order Streptosporangiales; family Streptosporangiaceae; genus Nonomuraea; species Nonomuraea sp. NPDC023979. The sequence goes on along the minus strand of NZ_JBEZZG010000002.1, from coordinate 630,509 downwards.
CCAATGCCAGGCCGGTGATGATGCGCTTCATGCAGATTCCTCTCGATTCCTGTAATCGTTCGTGCAGGGCCCGGCGGGTCTCAGTCCTTGGACTTGGGAGCGACCTTGCCGGCGGGCGGCGCCTTGATCGTCACCTTCGCGCCCCAGCCCCTGTAGGTGGTGTCGTTCTTGACCGTGACCCCCTGCCAGCCGATGAGCCCCTCGGCGTCGTAGGAGGAGACCAGCCGCTGCGGAACGCCGCTACGGCTGACCGTGAGCCGCCAGTCGACCTCGGTCTTGGGCTCCATGTAGAGCGGGACGCTCATGCGGAACCACGGCGACACCTTCTTCAGCTGGTCGAACGTGATCGTGCCCTGGTAGCCGTTCGACGTGCGCTCGGCCTTGGCCAGCAGCTTCTTCAGCGTGGCGGGCTCGACCGGGTTGATCGGCTGGGAGAACCAGCTGCTCGACCCGGTGTGGTCGGACTTGCGCCAGGTCTTGCCCTTCGGCAGGTTCTCGCGGTAGATCCCGCCCGACACGTACGCCGTCTTGCCGACGATGATCGTGCGGTCGTTCTTGAAGACGGACTCGCCTTCCTTGACCTGGTACGTCGCCGCCAGGTCGGCTGCCGCGATCTTGCCCTTGCCGAACATGAACCGGCCCTTGCGCTTCATGAACGGCTCGGAGCCGTCCTCGCGTACGAGCGTGGTGGTGTCGGTGAAGCTGACGCCCTTGCCCGCGACGAGCTGCTTCTTGACCGCCGCGAGGGGGTCCTTGGGCGCCGCCTGCGCGGGGGCGGCCACGGCGAGCGCGGCGGCCGAGGCCAGCACGACGCCGGTGATGAGGGTTCTCATGAGGGTGCCATTTCTGGTGAGGGGTACGGGCGGGCCCTCTCGGGAAGGGCCCGCCGGACGTCACTCCGCCGCGACCGTGCCGGCGGGCGGAGCCTTGATCGACACCTTGGCGCCCCAGCCTCGGTACGTGGTGTCCATCCTGAGCGTGCCGAGCATGCCCCTGACCATCCCGCCGGCCGGGTAGGACGTGACGAGCCGCTTCGGCAGGCCGTCAGGGCCGACGGTGAGCTTCCAGGTCACCTCGGTCGCGCCCGCGCGCCACAGCGGGACGCTCTGGTTGAACCAGGGCGAGACCTTGCCCAGCTCGTCGAACGTGATCGTGCCCTGGTAGCCGCCCGCCGTGCGCTTGGCCTTGGCCAGCAGCTTCTTCAGCGTGGCGGGCTCGGCCGGGTTGATCGGCTGGGCCCAGTTGTTGCTCAGCGCCGCGCTGTCGGTCTTGAGCCACTTCTTCCCCCTCCGGCAGCTGCTTGTCGTAGTAGCGGCCGGACAGGTAGGCGGACTTGCCGATCAGGATCGTCCGATCGTTCTGGAAGGAGTCCAGCCCTCGCTGGAGGGTCTCCTTCGGATACGTGGACGCCATGTCGGTCGCGGCCACCTTGCCCTTGCCGAACATGAAGCGGCCCGTGCGCTTCAGGTACGGCTCGGGGCCGTCGTCGCGCACGTACGTGGTGGCTTCGGTGAAGCTGACGCCCTTGCCCGCGACGAGCTGCTTCTTGACCGCCGCGAGGGGGTCCTTGGGCGCCGCCTGCGCGGGGGCGGCCACGGCGAGCGCGGCGGCCGAGGCCAGCGCGACGCCGGTGATGAGGCCCTTCACGCGGTTTACCGCTGGTCCAGCGAGTGGAGGCCCTTGCCGGGCAGCTCCGACGGCAGCTCGGTGTCCTTGCCCAGGTCGAGGAGGTCGACCCACTGCGACTCCGGCGGCGCGACGACCTTGACCTTGCCGCCCCAGCCCGTGTAGCGGCTCTCGGTGACGGCCCTGGTCTTGCCGAGCAGGCCGAAGTCCAGCGTGTAGTCGCTGACCACGCGCTTGATCAGGCCCTTGGCGTCGACGTCCAGCAGGTAGGAGATCTTGATCTTGCCGACGTTGCCGGTGATCTTGGCGCCGGTGAGCTTGCCCAGCTCCTTGGCCGTCAGCGAGCCGGCGTAGTCGCCCTTGACGACCTTGGCCTTGGCGACCAGGGCCTTGAGCAGCTTGGCGTCGAAGACGTCGATGACCTGCTCGGTGCCCATGGCCTGGACGCCCTCGTAGCGCACCCACTTCTTGCCCTCGGGCAGCTCCTCGCTGAAGAGCCCGCCCTGCATGTAGGTGTCGCCGCCGACGCTGATGGCGCGCGAGTTGGAGATGCCGCGCAGCATCTCGGCCATCTCCGCCGAGGCGCCCTTCGGGATCTTGACGCGGGTCGTGAGGTCGGAGGCGACCACTCCGGACTTGCCGAATTCGAGCACGCCGGTGGTCTTGCCGCTTCTGGTCTCTTTACCGTCGGTGAACGTCCGGTTCGTTTCTGAAACCCGAACGCCGTGGCCCGGCTTGAGCTGCTTCTGCAGCGCCTTGACCGGGTTGACGGGCGCGGCCTGCGCTGGTGCCGCCGTGACCAGCGTCGACATGGCGGCCACGGCCAGCCCGGCAATGATTCGCTTCATTGCGATCCTTTGACGTCGAGTTATTGAGGGGTATGGATCATGTCAATTGAAGATCACAGGTATATCTCGGCGAAACTGGTTATTAACGTCGAATCGGTGCACTTTCCGTGCAGCGTGCGCATCGGGGAAGTGAGATCACCGTCACATCGCGGGATATCTGCTACCCGATGACCTGGTCAGGTCAAGGTTGGGGCTAGGCTTCACTGGCGGAAAACGCCCGGCACGCACGGGGTGGACCGGGCCGTCGAACATCAGTCGGAAATGAGCAAGGACGGACCCTCGTGGACCTGTTCGAACATCAGGCGAAGGAGCTCTTCGCGGACTACGGCATCCCGGTGCCTCGCGGCATCGTCGCCCACACCGTGGAGGAAGTGCGGGCGGCAGCGGAGCAGCTGACCGGCCGTGTCGTCGTCAAGGCCCAGGTAAAGACCGGCGGGCGCGGTAAGGCCGGCGGCGTGAAGGTGGCCGACGACGCCGCCGACGCCGTCGAGAAGGCCGGCGCGATCCTCGGCATGGACATCAAGGGCCACACGGTCCACAAGGTGCTCGTGGAGGAGGCCAGCGCGATCGCGGAGGAGTACTACTTCTCGTTCCTGCTCGACCGCGCCAACCGCACCTTCCTCGCGATCTGCTCGGCCGCGGGTGGCATGGACATCGAGGAGGTCGCCCACAGCACGCCCGAGAAGGTCGCCAAGGTGCCCGTCTCGGCGCTGACCGGTGTCGACCGGGCCAAGGCCCGCGACATCGCGATCGCCGGCGGCCTGCCGGAGAAGGCCCTCGACGGCGCCGCCGAGCTCATCGAGAAGCTCTGGTGCGCGTTCGTCGACGAGGACGCCACGCTGGTCGAGGTCAACCCGATGATCCTCGCGGCCGACGGGCAGGTGAAGGCGCTCGACGGCAAGGTCACGCTCGACGACAACGCCACCTTCCGCCAGGCCGACCACGAGGCCTTCGCCGACAAGGCGGCCGAGGACCCCCTGGAGGCCAAGGCCAAGGAGAAGGACCTCAACTACGTCAAGCTCGACGGCGACGTCGGCATCATCGGCAACGGCGCCGGCCTGGTCATGTCCACGCTCGACGTGGTCGCCTACGCCGGTGAGGCGTTCCCGGGCAAGCCGTCCCCGGCCAACTTCCTCGACATCGGCGGCGGCGCGTCCGCCGAGGTCATGGCGGCCGGCCTGGAGATCATCATGTCCGACCCGTCGGTCAAGTCGATCTTCGTGAACGTCTTCGGCGGCATCACCGCCTGCGACGCCGTCGCCAACGGCATCGTGTCGGCGTTCAAGCTCCTCGAAAGCCGCGGCGAGGCCGTCACGCACCCGCTGGTGGTCCGACTCGACGGCAACAACGCCCAGCTCGGGCGGCAGATCCTGGCCGACGCCGCACTCCCGCGCGTCGAGCTGGTAGACACGATGGACGACGCGGCCAAGCGGGCCGCCGAGCTCGCTGCGGCAGGTGTGTGACACATGGCTATCTGGCTGACCGAGAACAGCAAGATCATCGTTCAGGGCATGACCGGCGGCGAGGGCACCAAGCACACCCGCCGCATGCTCGCCTCCGGCGCCCGCGTCGTGGGCGGCGTCAACGCCCGCAAGGCCGGCACCACGCACGAGGGCCTGCCAGTGTTCGGCACGGTCAAGGAGGCCATCGAGAAGACCCGCGCCGACGTGTCGGTCGTCTTCGTGCCCCCGGCGTTCACCAAGGACGCCGTCAAGGAGGCCATCGACGCCGAGATCCCGCTCTGCGTCGTCATCACCGAGGGCGTGCCGGTCCACGACTCCACCGAGTTCTGGGCGTACGCGGTCGCCAAGGGCAACAAGACCCGCATCATCGGCCCCAACTGCCCCGGCATCGCCTCGCCCGGCGCCTCCAACGCCGGCATCATCCCGGCCGACATCACCACCTCGGGCCGCATCGGACTGGTGTCCAAGTCCGGCACGCTGACCTACCAGCTCATGTACGAGCTGCGTGACTTCGGCTTCTCCACGGCCGTGGGCATCGGCGGCGACCCGGTCATCGGGACCACCCACATCGACGCCCTCCAGGCGTTCCAGGAGGACCCGGGCACCGACGCGATCGTCATGATCGGCGAGATCGGCGGCGACGCCGAGGAGCGCGCGGCGGCCTACATCGAGGAGCATGTCACCAAGCCGGTCGTCGCCTACGTCGCGGGCTTCACCGCCCCCGAGGGCAAGACCATGGGCCACGCGGGCGCCATCGTGTCCGGCTCCGCGGGCACCGCCCAGGCCAAGAAGGAGGCCCTGGAGAAGGTCGGCGTCCGCGTCGGCAAGACCCCCTCCGAGACCGCTCGGCTGATGCGGGAGATCATGCAGTCCCGCTGAACTGCTTTCACGGCCGAAGCCCCGCGCGGTTGAGCGCGGGGCTTCCGCTTTTCCTGGGCGCCGCCCGGGAGCGCTCACGGCCGGTCGGTGACACGCCGGCCGGTTGGGCCCGCGAGTGCGCCCCGGCCGCCCTGTCCGGGGCTTTGGGGTCTCTTGATCTTGCCCTCGACGACTATTGATCTTGAAACGGCGCACAAACTGGGCGGGGGCGGCGCGTCAACCAAGCGCTGGTCGGGAAAGATTGAGAAAATCGCTTGTTGTGACGGCGATACTCGACCAGCTGCGGACCGCCCCCCGGTCGGTTCTCGGCAAGCTCCCCGGGGTCTCGAGTGACGATGACGAGACGCGCCGGCCACTGCCTGTGTCCGGGATGCTGGCCGCCGCGTGCACGCTGGGCGTCGGGCTGGCCGTGCTCACGACGCTCACGCTGGTCGGCTGGATCGCCGCGCCACGCGGCACGCTGGGCGACGGGCTGCCCGGGGTGTTCCGCACGGCGGCGCAGATCTGGCTGGCGGCCCACCATGCCGGGTTCGCCATCCCGGGAGGCCGGGTGGGGCTGCTGCCGATCGGCCTGATGGTGCTGCCCGCCGTGCTGCTGTACAAGGCGGGCCGGTGGATGGCCCGCGACGCCGACCTGCGGCTGCGGCTGCCGGCGCGGCTGCCGAAGAACAGCCCGCGCGAGAAGGCCGCGGCCCGGCGCCGCGCCCAGCTGCTGCTGGTGGCGCAGGCCGGTGTGTCGCTGGCGGCCCCGTACGCGCTGCTGGCGGGTCTGATCGCGCTCGTCACCAGCAACGAGATCACCCAGCCGTTCATCGGCGAGGCGCTGCTGAGCCACTTCCTGCTGGCGTTCGTGGTGGGCGCGGTGGCGACGGCGCGGACGATCGGGCCGTGGCGGGCGATGCTGCGGTTGCTGCCGGAGCGGGTGCGGGCGCTGACGGTCGGCACGGCGGTGGCCACGGCGCTGCTCGTGCTGTTCGGGCTGGGCCTGGTGCTGGTCGCCGTGGCGCTCAACTTCGACCAGGTGCGCGAGCTGTCGAACGTGCTGTCGCCGGGGGTCGTGGGCGGGCTGCTGCTCCTGCTGGTGCAGGCGCTCTACCTGTTCAACGTGGTCATCTGGGCGTCGTCGTACATCGCCGGGCCGGGCTTCGCGATCGGCGCCGACACGCTGGTGGCGCCCACGGGCGTGCAGCTCGGCACGGTGCCGAGCCTGCCGCTGCTGGGCGCGCTGCCGGAGAGCGGGCCGGTGCCCGCGTGGATGATGGCGGTGATCGCGCTGCCGTTCGCGGCGGGCGCGGTGGCGGGCGTGGTCGTGGCCAGGATGTCGCCTTCTCCCGCGTACGAGGCCGCGCCGCTGTGGGGTTTCCTGACGGGCGTCACGTCCGGGCTGGTGGCGGGGCTGCTGGCGGCGCTGTCCGGGGGCCCGATCGGCGGCGGCCGGCTGACGGCCGTCGGGCCGTCGCCGTGGGAGGTGGCGCTGTCGGTCGCGCTGGAGGTCGGCGTGGCGGCGGGCATCTCCGCCGGGGTGACGAACCTGCTGCTGCTCAACCGCAAGGCCCGCGCGCCGCTGGACAAGGCGGCGGCGCCGGTGCGCAAGGCGGGGGCGGCGATCGCCCGGGCGGCGAGCAAGGTGGGGCTGGCCGAGGCCGACGTCCGCCCGCTGCCCGGTCACTGGATGGACGCCACGGAGGCCGACACCCAGCCGATCCCGGTCATCCGTGACGACTGGCAGGACGAGCACGCCTCGGCCGCGGCCGAGACGCTCTCGCAGGCGCGCCCGCGCCCGCCGATGGACCAGGCGGCGCCGGCGCGTCAGGACATCGTGGACGAGTCGGACGACCGGGGCGGCCACGTCATCTACGTCGACCCCTACGCCTGGGACCGCGACTAGGGCGTCGTGCCCAGGATCTCCAGCACGTCGGAGGGCAGCTTCTTCTCCGCCGCCTCCCTGAACTGCACGTAGCACTCTCCCTGGGAGGACACGGTGCCCGCGCCCTTCAGGCATTCCTGGTAGGCGGAGTGCTCGTCCATCAGATAGAGCTGCATGGCCGTGGCTCCGGCCGACAGCAGCAGTGCGACGGTCGAGACGGCGATGCCGCCCGCTGCCGCGCCTGTGGGCTTGCCCGCGTTTCGCAGCAGCGGGAGTGCGCGAATCCCCGCCACGAGCGCGAACACCGCCAGAACCAGGCCCGCCGCGGGCAGCATGATCGTCATCGCCAGCGCGGCGATGGACAACCAGATCGCCCGGCGTCCCGCGGACTCCGCGGGCTGCTGACCGGCTGGTGCTTGCACCGGTGTCGACACCTGACCTCCTCTGCGTCACCGTGACCGGGAACAGATACGCTGGCAGCCCCAACCCGGAATCCTCATGGGAGTGTGCGTGTCCAAGGCTGCGCGGCTCGTCGTCCTCGTCTCCGGCTCTGGAACAAACCTACAGGCCCTCCTGGACGCTTCCGCCGATCCGTCTTACGGAGCCCGGGTCGTGGCCGTCGGTGCGGACCGGGATGGCATCGAAGGACTGGCTAGAGCATCTCGCGCAGGTATACCCACTTTTGTCCGAAAGTTGGGCGATTACCCGTCCCGGGCCGCGTGGGATGCCGCGCTCGCGGCGGAGATCGCCGCCCACAAGCCGGACCTGGTCGTCTCGGCCGGCTTCATGAAGATCGTCGGAGCTCCGACCCTGGAGGAGTTCCCGCTGCTCAACACCCACCCCGCGCTGCTGCCGGCCTTCCCCGGCGCCCACGGGGTGCGTGACGCGCTGGCCCACGGGGTCAAGGTGACGGGGTGCACGGTGATGCTGGCCGACGCCGGCGTCGACACCGGGCCGATCGTCGCGCAGGAGGCCGTGCCCGTGCTGCCCGCCGACGACGAGGCGACCCTGCACGAGCGCATCAAGACCGTCGAGCGCCGCCTGCTCGTCGACGTCGTCGGCCGGATGGCCCGCGAGGGCTGGACGGTCAGCGGACGCAGCGTCCGCATCGGTAACCCATCAGGAGGGGAAAGCACGTGACTCGCATCGCCATCCGGCGCGCTCTCATCGCCGTCTACGACAAGTCGGGGCTGGAGGAGCTGGCCAGAGCCCTGGACGGGGCGGGGGTGGAGATCGTCTCGACGGGCGGCACGGCGGCGGCCATCGCCTCCTACGGGATTCCGGTCACCAAGGTCGAGCAGCTCACCGGCTTCCCCGAGTGCCTCGACGGGCGGGTCAAGACCCTGCACCCGCGCGTGCACGCCGGCATGCTGGCCGACCTCAACAAGCCGCACCACGTGGCGCAGCTCGACGAGCTGGAGATCGACCCGTTCCAGCTCGTGGTGGTCAACCTCTACCCGTTCCAGCAGACGGTCGCCTCGGGCGCGTCCGACGCGGAGTGCGTGGAGCAGATCGACATCGGCGGGCCCGCGATGATCCGCGGCGCGGCCAAGAACCACAGCACCTGCGCGGTCGTGGTCGACCCCGCCGCCTACGGCGACGTGCTGGCCGCGCTCGACCACGGCGGCTTCACGCTCACCGAGCGCCGCCGGCTGGCGGGCGCCGCCTACGCCCACACCGCCGCCTACGACGTGGCCGTGGCGTCCTGGTTCGCCAACGGCTACGCCGAGCAGGAGACGTGGCCGCAGTTCATGGGCGCCACCTGGGAGCGCAAGAGCGCGCTGCGCTACGGCGAGAACCCGCACCAGGCCGCGGCCCTCTACAGCGCGGGCGGCGACGGCCTGGCCAACGCCGAGCAGCTGCACGGCAAGGAGATGTCCTACAACAACTACCTGGACGCCGACGCCGCCTGGCGCGCGGCCTGGGACTTCACCGGCCCGTGCGTCGCCATCATCAAGCACCAGAACCCGTGCGGCATCGCCGTCGGCGCCGACGTGGCCGAGGCCCACCGCAAGGCGCACGCCTGCGACCCCGTCTCCGCCTACGGCGGCGTGATCGCGGTCAACGGCGCGGTCACCGCCGAGCTGGCCAGGCAGATCGCCGAGGTGTTCACCGAGGTCGTGGTGGCGCCCTCCTACGAGCCCGAGGCGCTGGCCGTGCTCACGCAGAAGAAGAACATCCGCCTGCTGGTCTGCCCGAGCGGCCCGGTCAACCCGGCCGAGTTCCGCCGCATCGACGGCGGGCTGCTGGTGCAGCAGGTCGACCGGATCGACGCGGCCGGCGACGACCCGGCGACCTGGCAGCTCAAGGCGGGCGAGCCGGTGTCGCCGGCGCTGATGGCCGACCTGGTGTTCGCCTGGCGGGCGGCGCGTTCGGTCAAGTCCAACGCGATCCTGCTGGCCGGCGACCTGGCCACGGTGGGCGTCGGCATGGGCCAGGTCAACCGGGTCGACTCGTGCCGGCTGGCGGTGTCGCGCGCGGGGGAGCGGGCGGCGGGTTCAGTGGCCGCGTCCGACGCGTTCTTCCCGTTCGCCGACGGGCCGCAGGTGCTCATCGAGGCGGGCGTCAGGGCCATCGTCGAGCCGGGCGGCTCGGTGCGTGACCAGGAGGTCATCGAGGCCGTGGAGAAAGCGGGCGTGGCGCTCTACTTCACCGGCACGCGGCACTTCTTCCACTGATGCCGAAAGGGTGGCCTGCCGGAGCGGGTCACCCAAAAACGGGTCAAGCATCCGCATGGTGCGGTTAATCTGAGGGCTTCCGCCGCGTGATTGCTCCCCGGAGTCCCTTATGACACTGCTCGACGCATCCCTGCAGGCCCTCATCGCCGTGAACGGGTTCGCGACCAGCCCCTTCGTGCTCATCCTGCTCGCGTTCATCGGCGCCTACCTGGGCGGGCGGGTCGTCGAGCTCATCCCGTTCACCCGCCGGATCATCGAGCGGCGTGAGGCTCAGTTCGCCGAGCGCGAGTAGTCCCAGGCCAGTTTGGCGGCGCCGGCCAGCCCGGCCCGTACTCCCAGGGTGGTCGGCCGGACCCGCACCGCCCTGACGAACGCCAGCCCGCCGACGTCGTCGAGGGCCCGCGCCAGCGGCTCGAACAGCACCGGCCCGGCGCCCGACACCCCGCCGCCGACGACCACGGTGCTCACCTCGGTGGCGGCAGCCGTGGAGGCGATCATCCCGGCCAGCGCCGCGGCCCCCCGCTCGAAGGCGGCCACGGCGACCGGATCGCCGTCCGCCGCGTCGCGGGCCAGCATCCGCGCGTCCGGGCGCGCTGTCTCGGGGTGCTCCGAGCCGGGGCGCCAGCCGTTCTCCAGGGCCCAGCGGGTCATGTTGGGGCCGCTGGCGTAGCGCTCGACGCAGCCGCGCCCGCCGCACTCGCAGCGCTCGCCGTACGGGTCGATCGTCATGTGGCCGACGTGCCCGGCGTTGCCGGTGGGGCCGAGCAGCGGCCGCCCGCCGATGACGAGGCCGCCGCCGATGCCGGTGGAGACGACCACGCCCAGCAGCGCCGAGCTGCCGCGCCCGGCGCCGAGCCAGTGCTCCCCGAGCGCCATGCACTGGGCGTCGCCGGCGAGCACGGTGGGCAGCCCGGTCAGCGCCCGCACCTCGTCGCGCAGCGGGAAGCGCCGCCAGCTCGGCATGTTCACCGGGCTGACGGTGCCGCGGTCGAGCGGCCCGGCGCAGCCGATCCCCACGGCGACCGGCGCGGGCCCGTCGCCGGTCACCTCGTCGACGAGCCCGCCGAGCGCGGCCATGACCTGCTCGCGGGGCGTGGGCCGGGTGGCGGAACGCAGCACGGCGCCCTCCTCGTCCACCAGCGCGGCGGCGAGCTTGGTGCCTCCGATGTCGATGGCGAGTACGTACGTCATCGGCGTGCGGGCGGGCGGGGGTGAGCGGACATGACCACCTCTCGAGGGAGCGCGCAATTCCGGCGAAGGTCACCATATGCCGTCCAAAGTCCGATGACAACGATGTCATTCGGGTCGTGGACGCCCGGCAGCCGGAGCGTGGAAGGATTGACCGCATGAGCGCAGTGAGACTCGACGGCAAGGCGACGGCAGCGAAGATCAAGGCGGACCTGGCGGCCCGGGTGACCGCGCTCAAGGAGCGTGGCATCACGCCCGGCCTCGGCACCGTGCTGGTCGGCGACGACCCGGGCAGCCAGATCTACGTGGCGGGCAAGCACCGCGACTGCGCCGAGGTCGGCATCTCCTCCATCCGCGTCGACCTGCCCGCGACCGCCACCCAGGCCGACGTCGAGGCCGCCATCGACGAGCTCAACGCCTCGCCCTCCTGCACCGGCTACATCGTCCAGCTCCCGCTGCCCAAGCACCTCGACACGATGGCGCTGCTGGAGCGGATGGACCCGGCCAAGGACGCCGACGGCCTCCACCCGGTCAACCTGGGCCGCCTGGTCCACATGGTCGACGCGCCGCTCCCGTGCACGCCCCACGGCATCGTCCTGCTCCTGCAGCAGTACGGGGTGCCGATCAAGGGCGCCGAGGTCGCCGTGGTCGGCCGCGGCATCACCGTGGGCCGCTCGCTCGGCCTGCTGCTGACCCGCCGCAGCGAGAACGCGACCGTGACCCTCTGCCACACCGGCACCCAGGACCTGGCCGCGCACGTGCGCCGCGCCGACATCGTGGTGGCCGCGGCCGGGGTGCCCGACCTTATCACCGCCGACATGGTCAAGCCGGGCGCCGCCGTGCTCGACGTCGGCGTCTCCCGCGTCAACGGCAAGATCGCCGGTGACGTGGCGGCCGACGTGGACGACGTCGCCGGCTTCCTCACGCCCAACCCGGGCGGCGTCGGCCCGATGACCCGCGCCCTCCTGCTGTCCAACGTGGTGGAGGCCGCCGAGCGCACATCCGTCATCTGACGGACGCCACGGGCCGCCCACCGGCCCAGGATGGTCCTCAAAGCCCCTACCAGGGCATACGCCGGTAGGGAGGGAGGACCATGGAGCTCGAAGGACTGGTCGCCGCCGTCACCGGCGGCGCCGCCGGTCTCGGCGCCGCCATCGTCGACGGCCTGCGCGCACGCGGCGCCCAGGTCGTCTACGGCGACCTTCGCGACGACCGCCCGCCGTCGGCCGGCGCCCTCTACCACCCCCTGGACGTACGCGACCGCGACTCCTGGGACGCCTTCGCCGAGACCGTCCGCGCCACCCACGGCCGGCTCGACATCCTCGTCAACAACGCCGGCGTCAGCGTCCGCAGCGGCCTGCTCGACACCGCCGACGACGACTGGGACCGGGTCCTGCGCACCAACCTGTGGGCGCCGTGGACCGGCATCCGCGCCTTCGCCGCCGAGCTGACCGCCAGCCCGCACGCCAGCGTCGTCAACATCGGCTCCGTCTACGGCCAGGTGCCGCCGCCCGGCCCGCCCTCGCCGCCCTCCTCCGTGGCCTACCAGGTCAGCAAGGCCGGGCTGCACATGCTCACCAGGACCGCGGCCGTCGAGCTGGCCGGCCGCGGCATCCGCGTCAACGCCGTGCTGCCCGGCGTGTTCGTCACGCCGCTGCTGCGGCAGCTCTCCGACGACCAGCTCAGGCCCCGGATCGAACGCGCCCCGATGGCCCGCCCGGGCGACCCCGCCGACGTGGCCGAGGCGGTCGCCTACCTGGCCTCGCCCCGCGCGTCGTTCGTCACCGGCGTCCTGCTGCCGGTCGACGGCGGCTACACCGCCTCATGACCCCCCCGAGAAGTGAGAGGTCGCGATGAGCGACAACAGCACCCTGAACCGGACCGGCGGCTCCATGCGCGCCGTCGTCGCCGGCTCCTTCGGCAACATCATGGAGAACTACGACAACCTGGTGTACGGCTACACCGCCGCCACACTGGGCAAGCTGTTCTTCCCCGAATCGGACGGCCTCGTCGGCACCCTCTACACGTTCGCGGTGTTCGCCGTCGGCTTCCTCATGCGCCCGCTCGGCGCGATCACGTTCGGGCACGTCGGCGACAAGTTCGGCCGCCGGATCGCGCTGGTGGTCAGCGTGCTCCTGATGGGCGCGGCCACCACGCTGATCGGCCTGCTGCCCACGTACGAGAGCATCGGCGTGCTCGCGCCGCTGCTGCTGGTGGTCCTACGGATGGTGCAGGGCTTCTCGGTGGCGGGCGAGTGGGCGGGCTCGGCGGCCTTCCTCGTCGAGTACGCCCCGGCGCGGCGGCGCGGCTTCTTCGGCAGCTTCAACCAGGTCTCCACGGCGGCCGGCTTCCTGCTCGCCTCCGGCGTGGTGGCGCTCAACTCCACGATCTTCACCGAGGAGCAGGTGCTCGCCTGGGCGTGGCGGATCCCGTTCCTGCTGTCGGCGCTGACGGCCGTGGCCGCGCTCTGGCTCCGGTACGGCCTGGACGAGACGCCGGCGTTCGCCGAGGAGCAGGAGAAGGGCGCGACGGCCAAGAGCCCGCTCAAGGAGGGGCTGCGCACCGAGTTCCCGAGCATCCTGCGCGGGTTCGGCTTCACCATGCTGTGGACGGTCGCGTACTTCTTCTTCCTCACCTACCTGCCGACCTGGCTGGCGGACGTGGCCGGGGTGGACCCGGGCGTGGCGCGGGCCTCCAACATCGTCGGGCTGGTCGTGCTGACCGTGTGCATCGCCTCGTTCGGCGCGCTGTCGGACCGGGTCGGGCGCAAGCCGCTGCTCATCGCGGCAGCCGCCGGGTTCCTGGTGCTGAGCTGGCCGGTCATGCTGCTGCTGCAGCACGGCGGCACGTTCGGCGTGTTCGCCGGGCAGATCGTCATCGCGGTCGTCCTGGCCATGTTCTCGGGACCCGGCCCGGCGGCGCTGTCGGAGATGTTCCCGACGAAGCTGCGGTATTCGACGATGTCCATCGGCTACAACTTCGCGGTCATGGCGTTCGGCGGCACGGCGCCTTTCGTGGCCACGGGCGCGATCCAGCTCACCGGGTCCGACATGTCGCCCGTGGTGCTGCCGATCGTCTCCGCGTTCGTCACGCTCCTCGTCGTGATCGGCATGCGGGAGACCGCCCACCGGCGCCTGCACTAGGAGGGAACCGACCATGAACCCACCCGTTGTCGCGGTCCAGGGCACCTACGAGGAGATGGGCGCCGAGCTCGGCCGCCGCACCGCCGGCCTGGTCGAGCAGAGCCTCGGCACCTACCTGCGCCGCTTCCGCGACCAGGCCGGGCTCGGCGACGCCGACGTGCGCCGCTGGGGCGCCACCTACCTGGAGGTCGCCAGGGACTACGACCCCCGCATCGCGCGGATGCTCGAAGGGCTCGCCGCCGGCGCGGGCCGGCCGGTCGAGCACATCACCGCGCTCAACGCGCGCACCGAGATGCTGTACGGGACCGGCTACCGGGACGAGGGATGCACCTCGGTCGCGGCCATCGGCAAGCACACCCGCGACGGCCACACGCTGCTCGCGCAGAACTGGGACTGGCACCCGGAGCAGGGCCCGGTCACGTTCCTGCTGGCGACCCGCGACACCGACGGGTTCGCGGTGCTGACGCTGGCCGAGGCCGGGATGCTGGCCAAGTCGGGACTCAACTCGGCGGGGCTCGGCGTGTGCGCGAACCTGCTGGTCTCCGACCGCGACACCGGGGGCGCCGGGGTGCCGTACCACTATCTGCTGCGCGGCGTGCTGCAGTCGCGCACGATGAGCGAGGCGCACCGCAAGGCGCTGGACGTGACGCGGATCTCCTCCGGCAACCTGCTCATCGCCGACGCCGGAGGCGAGGCGATCGACCTGGAGGTGGCGCCGGGAGTGTTCGGCGCGCTGCTGCCGGAGGGCGGGCTGATCACGCACTCCAACCACTTCCAGTGCCCGCTGCCGCTGACCGACAGGAAGGCAGCCACCTCGGCGCTCACGCTGCTGCGGCCGGCGAGGGCGCGACACCTGCTGGAGGACGCAGCCGCCGCGCGCACGCTGGAACCGCGCGACCTCGTCGCCGCGCTGCGCGACCACTACTCCCACCCCGACAGCATCTGCCGGCACGCCGACCCGGACGTCCCCGCCGCCGAGGTGGTGACGACCGTCTACTCGGTGCTGATGGACCTGAACCGGCGGGAGCTCAGCATCGCGCCGGAGCCGCCCTGTTCGCACCCGTACGAGCGGTGGCGGCTGGACGACGTGTTCGAGCCCGGCGCCGTACCCGAGGTCTGCTTCCCTGAGGAGGGCCATGCCTGAGAACACGATCTGCCTGACGTTCGACTTCGACGCCATCTCGCTCTGGCTGGCGCGCGGGATGACGTCGCCGGGGCCGGTCTCGCGCGGCGAGTTCGGCGCGCACGCGATGCCGCGCATCCTCAAGGCGCTGGCCAGGCGCGGGATCACCGCGACGTTCTTCGTCCCCGGCCACACTGTCGACACCTATCCGGCCGAGTGCGCCGCCATCGCCGAGGCCGGGCACGAGATCGCCCTGCACGGCTACGCGCACGAGCCGGTGTCGAAGCTCGACCGGGCCGGCGAGCTCGCGGCGGCCGTGCGGGCCCGCGACTCCATCAGGAGGGTCACCGGCTACGAGCCCACCGGCAACCGGACGCCGAGCTGGGACTTCACCGCCTCGACCGTGGACGTGCTGCTGGAGCTGGGCTGCGAGTACGACTCCAGCCTGATGGGCACCGACTACACGCCCTACTACGCCAGGCGCGGCGACGTGGCCGACGCCGACGGGCCGTACCGGTTCGGGGAGCCGACGCCGCTGGTCGAGCTGCCGGTCTCCTGGTCGCTGGACGACTACCCGCAGTTCGAGTATCTGCGGACGGACACGGCGATCATGCCGGGGCTGCGCGATCCGGGCACGGTGTTCGGCAACTTCCTGGACGACGTGGACTACATGGTCCGGGAGGAGCCGGGCGGCGTGTGCGTGCTGACGTTCCACCCGCAGGTGATCGGCCGGGGGCACCGGATGATCGGGCTGGAGCGCTTCCTCGACGCCTGCCTGGAACGGCCGCTGGCCTTCCGCACCTGCCAGGAGGTCGCCCGCGCCTTCCGCGCCGGGGACGGCTCGTGAGGTTCGCCGGCCGTACGGTGCTCGTGCTGGGCGCGGCGGGCGGGATCGGCGCGGCGGCCTGCGCGGCGCTGTCGCGCGAGGGGGCGCGGGTGGTCGCCGCCGACGCGCCCGGGGCCGGCGCCGAGCTGGCCGCCGACCTGGCCGAGCCGGGCGCCGCCGCGGCCGTCGTGCGGGAGGCGTGGCGGTCCCACGGCCCGCTGGACGCGCTGCTGCACGTGGCGGGGCTGTTCCCGGCGCGGCGGGCGCTGGAGTCGACCGAGGAGCTGTTCGACCGGGTCATGGCCGTCAACACCCGCTCGGCGCTGATGGCCGCCACCACGCTGGCCGGCCTGTGCGCGGGCCGCCCGGCCGCCGTCGTGTTCACCAGCTCGGGCGGGGCGGGCCGTCCGCGCCCCGGCACCACCGTCTACGCCGCCTCCAAGGCCGCGCTGGAGGCCGTGACCCGCGGCCTCGCGCTGGAGCTGGGCCCGCTGGGCGTCCGGGTCAACGCCGTCGCCCCGGGCTTCGTCGACGTGGGCTCCGCGCTGAACCCGGTCCCGGCCGCCTACGTCGAGGCCGTCGCCGCCGGCAGCCCGGCCGGCCGCGTCGCCGGGCCCGGCGACATCGTGCCCAGCCTGCTGTGGCTCTGCTCCGGCGAGTCGGCCTGGGTCAACGGGCACGTGCTGGCCGCCGACGGCGGCGCCGGGCTCGGCTCGCCCGCCGCGCCGTCATGGCTGAGCTGAGCCGGAGCCGTGAACCGGTGCTGTCACGGCCGGGCTGAGCCGGCGCTGTCATGGCCGGGCTGGGCCGGCGCGGAAGGCGTGCTGCGCCAGCTCCACCGGCGCGATCACCCGGCTGCGGCCGTCCTGCACCTGGTGGACGAGGTGCGCGTGGGCCAGCGAGGCGTCCCACGTGTCGTCCGGGTAGGCCAGCGCCCGCTGGCCGCGCCCGCCGAAGTAGTACGGGCCCGCCGCCCCCCGGTGCACGCCCTCGCGCAGCGAGCGCACCACCGCCCCGAAGTCCCACGGCCTGCCGACCTCCGACCAGGCCCCGGCCAGCATGTGGATCATGTCGTAGTGGATGGCCGCGCTGCCGCTGCCCGGCTCGTCCCCGTAGGCGTGCCGGTAGCGGCGCATGAACCTGGCGCTCACCGGGTCCCCGTACGTGCCGATGACCGTGGACCACAGCAGGCCCTCGGCCAGCCCCTCCATCCGCTCCTCGAATCGGGGGATCGTCGGCGTCCACACCGTGTAGACCAGCGACCGGCTGCCTGACCCGCGCAGCTCCTCCAGGAACCGGCGCAGCTCGTCCTCCACGTACGTGCACACCAGCACGGCCGCCGGCTCGATCGCCTGGATGCCGGCCACCACCTCGGGCCACGGCACCCGCGTGTCGGCGATCGGCACCATCGCGGCCAGGTCCCAGCCGCGCGCCCCGGCCAGCTCGTCCAGCTCGGCGGCCCGGTGCGGGTCGTGGTCGTCCTCGCGCACCAGCGCCACCAGCCGCCGGTTGTCCGGCCGCCACTGCCCGGAGGTGTCGAGCAGATCCAACGTCCGGACGAACCCGGACAGGTACGCCGTCTCGGTGGCACACACCTGGAACGTCTGCCCGAGCATGCCGGGATTGTCGTGCACGTGCTCGGTGATCGACGGCGACACCATCGCGTGCATCAGCGGCGCCCGGTACTCGGCCGCCAGGGTGATCGCGCCCAGGTGGTAGCGCGGGCTCACGTTGCCCAGCGTGATGGCGTCCACGTCGTGCGAGCGCAGGTACTCCACCGCGCGCAGCAGGTCGCCGTCCGTGTCGCCGGACACCTCGATCGCCAGGTGGTCGATCCGCCGCCCGCCCACGCCGCCGCGCGCGTTGACCTCCTCCACCGCGATCGCCGCGCCCCGCCGCATCGCCAGCGCGTCGAACCGCCTCGGCCCGTCGAGCGGGTAGATCGCGCCCAGCCGGATCGGCCGCCTGACGGACCCGCCGCCCGGCCCCGGCCTCGGCGCCGGCTCGGCCCGGGCGCAGCCGCCGGTCACCCGGCCCACCGCCGTGACCGCGAACCCCTCCGGCCCGGAGAACGGCGCAAGCAGCGCCTCCTCGTCCACGGCCAGCGCCGCCGCCGCCGTCCGCGTCGGCGCGCCCAGCTTGACCAGGATCCGCTCGACATGCGTGGCCACGGTACGGGCCCCGCACCCGACGCGCTCGGCCGCCTCCGGGTTCGTCATGCCGGCGGCCACGCAGGTCAGCACCTCGTGCTCGCGCTCCGTCAGCCCCCACGGCGCCTCGCACCGCCGCGCCTCCAGCCCGGTCACGGTGCCGCGCCCGGTGACGGACACCTCGACGCTCACCCGGTACAGCCGCCGGTCCGCGCCCCGCCAGTAGTAGCGCAGCAGCCCCGGCCCCTCGCCGGCGGCCCGCATCGCATGCTGGACCAGAGGACGATTACGCGCGAAGAACCCGGCGGCGCCGGTCACGACCCGCTTCCCGGGTTCGACCACGAGCCTGGCCCGGAACTCCGGCTCCGCCTCCAGACGTCTCTCCATTTCGTGACGATACCGGCCATATCCCACAAACCGCCACCGCCTGGGGCGCTACGGCGACGCTGTGACAGTGCCATGATGTCGAATCACACTTGCCCGACCACACTGTGTAAGGCACACTGGACAGTGCCGCATCCCCTGGGGTGCGGAAGTGAGGCCGGGCCTCCCGATGGAATCGGGCGTCCGGCCTTTGCGTTTCCCGCTCAGCCCACGCAGATCAGGCGAGCCTTCGAGGCCAGCGTTTCGTAGCAGGCCGGCTGCCCGTCCATGACCGAGGTCTGCCAGGTGACCGCAAGCCCCTTGGGAACGACCCGAGCAAGACGCAACCCCGTCAACAGACCTCGGTCGAGATGATCCTGTTCGGGCGAACGGGCCTCGATGACCACCGCAGCACAGCCGGCTCTGTCGATCTCGGTGAGAAGGCGTGAGTATCACGTAATCATAGAGTCACAGCTTGTGAAAGTTCGGTTTTCGCGCGACCGCCTCCTCAGGGTTGGAAGTCGGGGTCGACGCTCACCTGGATGTCCAGCAGCAGAGGGTCGGGGCGGGTGCGCAGGGCCGGGATCACCTCGTCCAGCGTCGCCGTCAGCGCGGCGTGGTCGTCGATCCGCCTGGCCTCGCAGCCGAGCGCCCTGGCCAGGCCGCTCACGCTCACCTCGTCGAAGGCCGGCCAGGGGGCCTTGCCGCCCTGCTTGTCGGCCAGCCGGTCCATGATCGCGTACCGGCCGTTGGCGAGCACCACGAACAGCGCGCCCACCCGGTAGTGGGCGGCGCTCCACAGGGCCTGCACGCCGTAGAGGGCCGACCCGTCTCCGGCGACCGCCACGACCGGCCGGTCCGGCAGCGCCATCCGCAGCCCGACGGCGGCGGGCAGCGCGAACCCGAGCCCGCCCATCGCCGCCGACACGAACCCGAGCGGGTTGCGCGCCGGCATCAGCCGGTGCAGGTCGGGCCGCGACGACGGGGTCTCCTCGACGAGCACCACGTCCCGGGGCAGCCGGGCGGCGAGCTCCGCCAGCACGTGGGCGGGCCGCAACGGCCGCCCGCCCGGGGGCGGCCCGGGTGCCTCGGCGCGCAAGCGGGGGACGGCCGTCACGGGCCGGGCGGGCACCAGGCCGAGCAGGGCGGCGCAGGCGGCGGCCGGTGCGGCCAGGCAGGCCAGGTCGGCCGGGCTGCGGTGCGCCTCCTCGGGGTCGTCGGTGACGAGCGCGACCAGAGTGCCCGGCTCCACCAGAGGCCCGGGCGCGTACGGGTACTGCCGGAACACCGGCGCACCCACGGCGAGCACCACGTCGTGCCCGGCGAGCGCGGCCCGCAGGCGCGGCCGGTCGGCCGGCAGCACGCCCGCGTACTGCGGATGGTCCTGCGGGAACCCGGCCCGCGCGCCGAACGACTCCTGCCACACCGGGCACCCGAGCCGCTCCGCCAGCGCGACCAGCGGCTCCCAGGCGCGCACCCCCGCCCCTGCCACGATCGCGGGGGAGCGCGCCCCGGCCAGCATCGCGGCCAGCGGCCCCACGTCACCGGCCGCCTCCGCCCGCACCAGCCGCGCGGGCGCCGCGGGGGTCTCGCCCTCGTACGGCGCCGCCCAGTCGTCCATCGGCACCACGACCAGCGCAGGCCCCCGGTACGTGACGGCCCGGTGGCAGGCGGCGGCCACGGCCCCGGGCACGTCCTGCGCCCGGACCGGCTGGTCGACGTGCACCGGGTAGTCGCCGGCCAGCCCCGCCAGCCGCCCGGCCAGGAACGGCTCCAGCGCCAGGTGCCGCCGGTCCTGCTGCCCGACGAGAATGACGAGCGGCACCCGGTTCACCCGGGCGGTGGCGATGGCGCCGACGGCGTTGCCCAGCCCGGCCGTGGTGTGCAGCACGGCCAGCGCGGGCGCGTCGTGCCCGATGGCCCAGCCGGTGGCCATCCCGACCACCGACCCCTCGTGCAGCGCGAGCGTGAAGGTGAGGTCGTCGGGCAGCCCGGTCAGCAGCGACACCTCGGTCGAGCCCGGATTGCAGAAGATCGTCGTCGGCCCGGTGCGGCGCAGCACCTCGAACGTGGCGTCCCTGACCGTCGTCATCCCCTGGCCGCCTGGATCCGCGCGTAGACGTGCCCGCGCAGCTCGCCGAACCTGGGCAGCGACCGGGTTTTGAGCTGGTCCCGGTCAGGCGGCAGGTCGATCTTCAGGTCCTCGGTGACGACCGTCGGCGACGACGACAGCACGATCACCCGCTGTCCCAGGTAGACGGCCTCGTCGATGTCGTGCGTGACGAACAGCGTGGTCACCTCCAGGTCCCGCCACAGGCGCAGGATCAGGTCCTCCAGGTCCGCCCGGGTCTGCGCGTCGACGGCCGCGAACGGCTCGTCCATCAGCATCACCTGAGGCTCGTACGCCACCGCGCGGGCGATCGCCACCCGCTGCTGCATGCCGCCGGACAGCTGCCACGGATGCGCCTGGGCGGCGTCGGCCAGCCCCACCGACTCCAGCGACTGCGTGACCAGCTCCCGGCGCCTCGGCGCGGGCACCTTCTTCTCCTTCAACGGCAACTCCACGTTCTGCCACACGGTCATCCACGGGAACAGGCTGCGGCCGTACTCCTGGAAGACCACCGCCATGCGCGGCGGCGGCCCGGTGACGGGCACCCCGTCCAGCCGCACCTCGCCGGTGCTCGCGGGGAGCAGCCCGGCGACCATGCGCAGCAGCGTCGTCTTGCCGCACCCGGACGGCCCCACGACGCACACCAGCTCCCCGGCCGCCACCTCGAACGTCAGCGACCGGATCGCCTCGACGCTGCGTCCCGGGCTCTCGTACGTCTTTCCCAGCCGGTCGATCTCAAGCACGCGCGGCTCCGCTGCCGTAGTACCAGGACAGGACCCGCCGCTCCAGGCGGCGGAAGAGCAGCGAGAGGCCCAGCCCGAGCAGCCCGAGCAGCAGGATGCCGCTCCACATCTCGGCGATCTGGAACTGCCGCTGGAACAGCACGATCGTGAACCCGAGCCCGCTGGAGCTGGCGAACATCTCGCTGATGACCATGAGGATGATGCCGATCGACAGGGCCTGCCGCAGCCCGGCCATGATCTGCGGGCCGGCCCCGGGCAGCACGAACCTGCGTAGCCTCGACCCGCCGCGCACCCCGTACATCCGGCAGGTGTCGGCGAGCACCCCGTCCAGCGCGCGCACGCCCTCGACGGTGTTGAGCAGGACGGGCCACACGCAGCCGGAGACGATGACGAGCACCTTCATCGGCGTGTCGATGCCCGCCAGCAGCATGATCAGCGGGACCAGCACCGGCGGCGGGATCGCCCGGAAGAACTCCAGTACCGGCTCCAGCGTGGCCCGCAGCCTCGGCGACAGCCCGATCGGCACGCCCAGCCCGATCCCCAGCAGCGCCGCCAGCGCGTAGCCCGCCAGCAGCCGTCCCACGCTGGGCAGCACGTCGCCGGTCAGCCGCTCGGAGAGCCACGTCTCGGCGAACGCCACCGCGACCCGGTCCGGGCTCGGCAGGTAGAACGACCCGCCGCTGACCGCCCACCAGACCAGCACCAGCAGCGCGGGCACCCCGAGCAGCCTGACGACCCTCACCCGGCCACCTCCCCGCGCACGGCCGGATGCCAGGCCAGCACCCGGCGTTCCAGCAGCCGTACGGCGGTGTTGACGCCGATGCCGATCAGCCCGGCGACGACGACGAGCGCGTACACGGTGGAGACCGCGCCGCTGCTCTGCGCCACCTGGATCTGCGCGCCCAGCCCGGGGCTGCCGATCACCAGCTCCGCGGTGACCGCCAGGATGAACGCCACCGCCGCCGCCAGCCTGAGCCCCGTCATCACGTACGGCAGCGCGGTCGGCCACACCAGGTGCCGCACCCGCGACCAGGCCGACAGCCCGTAGGCGCGAGCGGTGTCGTCGGCGACCGCATCGACCGCCGCGACCCCGTACAGCACCTGGATGAGCACCTGCCAGAACGACGCGTACACCACCAGCAGCAACGTCGACCCGAGCGACGGCCCGAACAGCAGCGTCGCCAGCGGCACCAGCGCCACCGACGGGATCGGCCGCAGGAACTCCACGGTCGAGCTCGTCGCCGCCCGCAGCCCCGGCACGACGCCGATCACCACCCCGGCCGCCACCGCCAGCGCGAACGCCAGCGCCAGCCCGGCCGCCCAGCCGCGCATCGTCTCGCCCAGCGCCACCCACAGCCCGGCCGTGGCCAGCTCGCCGGCGAGCGTGCGCAGAATCTCCGAAGCCGGAGGCAGGAACCGCTCATCGACCAGCCCGAGCCGGGGCGCCGCCTCCAGCACGGCCAGCAGCCCGGCCGGCCCGATCAGCCCGAGCAGCCCGTGGTGCGGCCGGCTCACGGCACCAGCTCCGAGACGTCGATCTCGGCGTTCAGCACGCCGTCGGCCAGCGCCAGGTCCGCGATCGTCTGCACCGACGCGCGGTTCACCTCGGCGGGCCACTTCGGCAGGTAGATCTTCTCGATCACCTCGGGCGCGATCTTCGTGTACGTCGACAGTACCTGGCGCACCTCGTCCGGATGCGTGTCGGCGTACTCCAGCGACTTGCGCATCGCCGCGGTGAACCGCTTGGTCAGGTCAGGGTCGGTCCGGCTCGTGGTGAAGTACATGGCCACGGTCAGCGCGTCGGCGGCGTCGGCGAAGTTCCACGCCACCGGGCGGGCGCCCTGGCTGATCGCCTGGCTCACGAACGGCTCCACCACCCAGATGGCGTCCACCCTGTCGTTCTCCAGCGCGGCCGGGGCGTCGGGGAAGGGCAGCTCGACGAACTCGATGCCGTCCGGGTCGCCGCCGTCCTTGCGCACCGAGGCGCGGATCGTGGTGTCGCCGATGTTCTTCAACTGGTTGACCGAGACCTTCTTGCCCGCCAGGTCCTTGGCCGACCTGATCGGGCTGCCCGGCTTGACCAGCACCGCGCTGAAGTCCTTGCCCGGCTCGCCGGTCGAGGAGACGCCGTTGGCCACCACCCTGATGTCGAGCCCCTGCTGCTTGGCCGTCAGCAGCGAGGTGGTGTTGGCGAAGGCGAACTGGAACTGCCCGCTCACCGCGCCCGTGATGCTCGCCGCCCCGCCCTGGACCGGGGTGATCGTCAGGTCGATGTCCTGCTCGTCGAAGAACCCCTTGGCCTTGCCCAGGTGGATCGGCGCGGTGTCGACGATCGCGATGACACCGGCGTTGACCTTGTCCTTGCCCGTGCCCTCGCCCGGCGGGGCCTGGGGTCCGCCGCACGCGGCGGCCAGTAACAGGACGAGGGGGACCGCGAGAGCGAGACGCACGATGTTCTCCCGATTGTCTGTTCGCTATGCGCACATTTATTCTCTGGTCGAACACCCCCCGCTACGCGGGAACATACGCGCTCACCGCCCCATGTCAAGGGATCTCCGATGGCTGATCACGTCCAGTCGCTGGCCCGTGGGCTCGCCGTCATCCGCGCCTTCAGCGCCGTCTCGCCCGCGCTGACCTTGAGCGACGTGGCGCGGGCCACCGGGCTCACGCGGGCGGCGGCCCGGCGCTTTTTGCTGACATTGACGGATTTGGGATATGTGCGGAACGACGGCCGGCTGTTCTCCCTCACTCCCCGCGTCCTGGAGCTCGGGTACGCGTACCTCTCCAGCCTGTCGCTCCCCGAAGTCGCCGCGCCCCATCTGGAACGCCTCGCCGCCGACGTCCACGAATCGGCGTCCGTGGCCGTGCTCGACGGCGAGGACGTCGTGTACGTGGCCCGCGTCGCCACCGCCCGCATCATGCGCGTCACCATCAGCATCGGGACCCGCTTCCCCGCCTACTGCACCTCCATGGGCCGCGTCCTCCTCGCCGCCCTGCCCCCGGCCGCCCTCGACGCCTACCTCACCCGCGCCCGCCTGCGCCCCCTCACCGCCCGCACCATCACCCAGCCACCGGCCCTCCACGCCGAACTCGACCTCGTACGCGCCCAGGGCTGGGCCATGGTCGACCAGGAACTGGAGGAAGGGCTCCGCTCCCTGGCCGTCCCCATCCGCGACCGATCGGGCACGACGGTGGCGGCGGTGAACGTGTCCACGCACGCCAGCCGGATGACCCTGGCCCAGGCCCGCCGCGACCTCCTGCCCCGCCTCCAGGCCACCGCCACCCACATCGAAGCCGACCTCACCCCGTCCTGACCCCCTGACCGCAAGGTCCTCGCCCGGGAGCGCGCTTCGCGCGGGGCGGCTCGGGCTGTGTCGCCGGGGGGAGCCGAGCTCCCCCGCGCCCCCCTTGCCGGTGACCTCCGGCCCCCGGACCCCCGAGCGCGGCGCGGGGAGCACGAGGGAGGCCGAAGGCCCACCTGACAGGTACATGCGCCGGCCTAGGCATCTCGCCGGGGATCGTGGTGGGCCGCCTCCAGCATGACGGCCTCTGGCCTGCGCGGCAGGGCAACGGGTTGGAGCGAAAAGTGAGCCTGGAGAGCGACTTCTGAACACGTGACCCTGCTGACGGCGGGGGTGTCAGCTCCAGGTGGCCGTGTCCGGGTCGATGCCGCAGGCTCGCGCGTTGGCGTCGATGATGTCGCGCAGCCAGCAGGCCAGGCCCGGCTCGAGGTCGTCGTAGTAGTCCGCGAACCCCGGCTCCTCGGCCTGCTTCCTGCCCAGGCAGACCTGCATCGCGTGCGTGCAGTCGAAGTACGCGCCGATGGACGCCCGGTGCCGTTCGGCCAGGGCGTTGGCCTCGGCGCTTCCCGGCGTGACGCCGGCGCGTTTGGCGGCGGCCAGGTCGTGCTCCAGTGCCGCCTTGGAGTCGGCGACCTGTTGCCAGTCCTCGGGGGTCCTGCCGGCGGCGCGTTCGGCGTACTGGACCCATTGGGGTGTGTCGCCCCAGCGGTCGCGGGCGCCGGCGATCCAGGACGGCTCCCAGCGCCGGCCGAAGATCGCGACCTGCTCCTCAGCGGAGAGCAGGATGCCGGCGCTGGCGGCTTCGATCATGCGGTCGACCGCGTCGACCATCGTCCGGAGGCGGGAGATGCGGTCGAGGAGCTGGGCGCGCTGCTGTTTCAGCGGCACGGTCATGTCGGCCGAGGGGGCGTCGAGGAGTTCGCCGATGTCTTCGAGGGGCAGGCCGAGCTCGCGGTAGATGAGCACGCGGTGGATGCGGGCGATGTCGGCCGCCGAGTAGAGCCGGTAGCCGCCGGAGGTGCGCCCGGACGGGCTGACGAGCCCGATCGCGTCCCAGTGGTGCAGGGTGCGGACGGTGACTCCCGCGTGGGAGGCCGTGGCCCCGACGGTCAGCCCGTCGGCTCCCGCGGCTTCGTCCGTCGCGCTGCTGGTCACGCCGTCGAGTCTGCCATGCGTGCCCGGCCGGCGTGCCTCCCGGGGGCGCGCTCAGCGTTGCCCGGCGTTGCGGGCGCGCCACTGGTCCATGGCCTGCCGGTGGGCGTCGGTGACGAGGTGGAGGAAGTCGGCGGAGGCCTCGAACCGGGCGCCCGCCGGGGTCGTGGTCCCGAGGATCGCGCCGCCGCGCCGTGACGCGGCGATCAGGATCTCGTTCATCTCCAGGGCCGCCTGGATGGACCGCAGCCACATGTCCTCGTCCATGACGTAGCGCTCGCGCCGCCCGCCGGGGTCGCGTTCGCGCCTGAGCATGCCCTGCTGTTCGAGGAAGGTAACGGCGTGCGAGATCGACGCGGGGCTGACGCGCAGCCGCTGGACCAGGTCGGCGGCGGTGAGGCTGCCCGAGTCGGTGACGTACAGGCTGGCCAGCACCCTGGCCGCCATCTTCGGCAGCCCCTGCTGGGCGAGCAGGTCGGTGAAGGAGCGGGTGAAGTCCTCGACCGCCTGCGGGTCGCGTCCGTGGCCGCTTTCGGGGACGGGCGGCGGGGGAGGCTGGGTCCGCTTGCGCCGGCGGGCGCGCACCTGGGTGGCCTCCTGCGCCCGGTCGGCCCCGTAGCCGTCGGGGCCGCCGTTGCGGGTGACCTCCCGCATGACCGTCGAGGCGGGCCTCCCCAGCCGCCGGCCGATCTCCGCGTATCCGAGCCCTTCGGCCAGCCATGCGGCGATGTTCTCCCGGTCCTGGCCGGTCAGTCTGCCTCCGGGCATCGGTGCTCGGCTCCCCTCGGTCGGCGTGCGCGTGACTCTGCTGCACAGTATGCGTTCACCCGTATCTCATTGCAATATCAGCGTACCTTTCTCCTTTGCGTTCAGCGACATGCTCATTGCAAAGAAGGCTCGCTAGCTCCAAACTACCAGCGAGAAAGGTGCGATTTTGCATGTTGACGAAACTTTGAACGCAATGTACTGTCGCAGTCGTTCAGAGATTCCCGAACACAAACTGAGAGCGAGAACCATCATGGAGAACGGCACCCGAGGCTTCACCAAGACGGGGCTGAGCAGGCTGCACGACGTGCTGGCGCGGCATGTCGAGTCCGGGCGGATCCCCGGCCTCGTCGCCCTCGTCAGCCGTGGTGACGAGACGCATGTCGAGACGATCGGGACGATGCGTCACGACGGCGGCGCGCCGATGCGCCGCGACACGATCTTCCGGATGGCGTCCACGTCCAAGCCGGTCTCGATGGCGGCGGCGATGATCCTGATCGACGAGTGCAGGCTGCGTTTCGACGACCCGGTGCAGGAGTGGCTGCCCGAGCTGGCCGACCGTCAGGTGCTGAGGCGCTACGACAGCCCGCTGGACGACACCGTGCCGGCGCGGCGGCCGATCACCGTACGGGACGTGCTGACGTCCACGTTCGGGCTCGGCATGGACATGACGTCGCTGGGCACGCCGATCATGAACGAGATCTTCAGCCGGGGCCTCACGCCCAACCTGCCGGAGCCGATGCCCGAGCCCGACGAGTTCATGCGCCGCCTGGGCGAGCTGCCGCTGATGCACCAGCCCGGCGAGCGCTGGCAGTACCACATCAGCAACGACCTGATCGGCGTGCTGGTGGCCAGGGTCACCGGTCAGCCGTTCGAGACGTTCCTGCGCGAGCGCCTCTTCGGGCCGCTGGGCATGACCGACACCGGGTTCCACGTCCCCGCTGACAAGATCGACCGCCTGCCCACCCTGTACGCGCCCGATCCCCAGTCGGGCGAGTTCCTGGTGTGGGACGAGGCCGAAGGCGGGCGCTGGAGCCAGTCGCCGGCGTTCCCGAGCGGCGGCGGCGGGCTCGTCTCGACCGTCGACGACTACCACGCCTACTTCCGCATGCTGCTCAACGGCGGCACCCACCGCGGCGAGCGGATCCTGTCGCGGCCCGCCGTGGAGCTGATGACCACCAACCGCCTCACGCCCGAGCAGCAGGCCGCCCGCCACGCCATGGCGACCGACAACGTCCACATCTCCCACGGCCAGGGCCAGCACGGCGGCTGGGGCCTCGGGATGGCGGTGCGCACCTTCCGCGGCGACTACGCGCCCGTCGGCCAGTTCGGCTGGGACGGCGGCAGCGGCACCTCCAGCTACGCCGACCCCGCCAACCAGCTCACCGGCCTGCTCCTCACCCAGGTCGGCGCGTCGGTCCCCGACCCGATGCGGCTCATGCACGACTTCTGGAGCACGCTCTACCAGGCCCTCGACAACTGACCAGCGGATCGGAGACGACCACCATGTCCATCACCCTCGCCGAACAGGACCAGCTCACCCTGCGCACCGCCGCCTACGGCGCCGTCTCGCTGATGGCCGCCGCCTCCGGCAAGCCGCACAAGGCCGCCACCCAGGGCTCCGTCGCCCTGTCCTCGGCCACCGGCCTGGTCGGCCACGTGCTCGCCGACACCTCCACGGCCGTCAACCTGTACGGCAAGTCCGTGGCCGCGCTCGCCGACCACGTGCTGCCCGCCCTGACGGAGGCCATGGCCCTGCTCAAGCGGCAGGCCCCGGCCGAGGCCGGCAACTTCCGCACCACCGTCCTCCTCGCCGTCGACACGGCCGCCCGCGCCCACAACGGCGACCCCAGCCCCATCAGCGCCGACATGGCCCGCAAGATCACCGAAGCCCTCGACGCCGCGTGACCTCGCGCCGGTCCGCGCGGCATCGGCGAAAGTACTGTGGAGATCGTGGTGTCCTTTACTACCTAACCGGATATGGGGGTAAGGATGAACGATCGTCACGATTGGCTGGGCAGCACCGCGCGCTACGTGGCACCGCGCACGCCGGGGGAGCCTGACGCCTGGAGCGAAGAGCTGGCCGAGCACGGCCGGCGCGGCTCCCAGAGGCTCCGCGAAGCGGGCGAGGCCGAGCCTCCCGGCTTCGTGGCCGCCGCACTCCGCCTCGCCGACGGTGAGCGGGCGGTGGTACGGCGGCGCGTCATGCTGGAGGAGGACCGGCCGGTCGAGCTCACCGACTCCTATTACCCCCGGTCCGTCGCGGCGGGCACGGGGCTCGCGGAGCCCCGGAAGATCCGGGGCGGCGCCCCGACGCTGCTGGCCGAGCTCGGTTACGTGGCCGACGAGGTGGTCGAGGACCTTTCCGTGAGGCGGGCGGAGCCGGACGAGGCGCACGAGCTGGCGCTCCCGGCTGGCGCCCTGGTCATCCAGCTCGTCCGGGTCAGCTCGACCGCGGACGGCGTGCCGTACGAGGTCTCCGTGATGACGATGCGGCCCGAGGGGCGTCACTTCCGCTACCGGCTGAAGGCGGGCTGAGCGGTGGCGACCAAGGAGGACGGGCGTCCGAGGCACCAGCAGATCGCGGCGGAGATCCGGGCGCGGGTCATGTCAGGGGACCTGGTGCCCGGCACCCGCCTGCCGACGACGCAACAGCTCATGTCCACCTACGACGTCACGAACCAGACGGTTCAGCGGGCGTTGAGCGTGCTCAAGGACGAGGGGTTCCTGATAGGTCGTGCCGGAGTCGGGGTGTACGTGCGGGACGATTCGGTCCTCGCCCTCGAACCCGCCGCCTACCACCGGCCGCCCGCCGACGGCATGCCGTACCCCTGGACGAGCGAGGCCGAGGCGCGAGGCCGGCGTGGCGCGGTCCGGATCCTGGAGGTGGCGACCGTGCGGCCGCCGGTCGAGGTGGCCCGGCTGTGGGGCGAGCGGGTGTCGATGCGGCGCCTGCTGTTGCTGCTCGATCAGCAGCCGACCGAGCTGGCCTGGATCTACCATCCGCTGAAGATCGCCGACGGGACTCCCCTCGTCGGGCGGCGCAAGATTCCCGGGGGCACCGCACGGGTCCTCGCCGACCTGGGGCTGCCGCCGGTCGAGTGGGCGGACCGGGTCTCGGCGCGGCTGCCCACGACCGAGGAGCTGGAACTGCTGCACCTGCCCGACGACGTGCCCGTGCTGCGGACGTTCCGGACGGTGTACGCGGAGGGCGGGCGGCCGGTCGAGGTGCAGGTGCTCGTCAAGGGCGGCCACCGGTACGAGCTGACTTACCGAAATGCTTACCCCCTTAGGGAGTAAAGAAGTATGGTGGGGCTCCCCTGCGGATGATCGGAGAAGCGCCATGCGCCGTTCGTACGTCCCCTGGGGAGTGAGCCGGATGGCTCCCTTCCCAGTGATCGAGGCCGCCAAGCACGGCTCCAACGTCGAGCGGCCGACGGCCACCGCGCCGCCCATGCCCGACGGCGACGGCAGCGGCAGCGGCAGCGGCCACGGCAAGCAGGACTCCACGACCGACTGGGTGTCCGACTGATGCCGGTGCTGGTGGTGTCCTGCGTGGACGACCCCACGGCCGACCTGGTGCTGGCCGAGCTGTGCGACCGGGAGGTCCCGGTGGTGCGGTTCGACCCCGGCGCCGACTTCCCCCACGAGCTGACCCTGTCGGCCTCGGTCGGCGACACCGGCCTGGCCGGCTCGATCGAGACCGCGGCGCGCAGGCTCGACCTGCTCGGCGTGCAGGCGGTCTACTGGCGTCACCCCACGCTCTACCGGCCGCCGCGACATCTGGACGAGCACACCGGCCGGTGGGTGGCCGACCAGTCACGCTTCGGGCTGGGCGGCGTCCTCGCCGCGCTGCCGGGGGCCCGCTACCTCAACCACCCCTGGCGCAACCGGGACGCCGAGCACAAGCCGGTCCAGCTCGCCACCGCCGTGACCGCCGGGCTCAGGGTGCCGCGGACGCTGGTGACCAACAGTCTCGACAGCGTCCGGTCGTTCGCGTCCGTCGTGGGCGACGTGGTCTACAAACCGCTGTGGTCGACCCCGTACCAGAACGCGGATGGTGAGGCGCGGACCATCTGGGCGGACGTGATCGACCCTGGGACGCTCGACGAGCGGGTGGGCGGCGCCGCGCACCTGTTCCAGGAGCGGGTGCGCAAGGTCGCCGACGTCCGGGTGACGATGGTGGGCGAGAGGGCCTTCGCCGTCCGCATCGACGGTGCGCCCCGGCTCGACTGGCGCCAGGACTACCCGTCCCTGACCTACACGCCGGTGGACGCGCCGTCCACGATCGTGCGGGGGATGCGCGCCTACCTCGACGCGTTCCGGCTGGACTTCGGCGCGTTCGACTTCTCCCTGACGCCTGACGGCGACTGGGTGTTCCTGGAGTGCAATCCGAACGGCCAATGGGGCTGGTTCGGCCCGGACATCTCGCAGCCGATAGCTCACGCGATAGCCGATCAGCTCACAACAGCCGAAGCGCGGCGATGAGCTCATCCGCGGCGCGGCACAGGCAGGAGATGGCCGGACTCCTGGCCTCGGAGAAGGGCGTCACGGATCGGCGCTGGATCGAGGCGGTCGCCGCCGTGCCGCGTGAGCTGTTCCTCGGCGACGCCGTCTTCCACCCGGACGACGGCGCGCAGGGCACGCTCTGGCGTCCGGTCCGGCGCGACCGGACGGATCCCGAGACCTGGTCGCGCATGGCCTACGCGGATCGGAGCTGGGTGACGCAGGTCGACGGCGTGCTGGCCGAGGACGCCACGCGGGCGCTGCCCGGGGCACCGACCTCCTCTTCGACGCTGCCCAGCCTGGTGGTGAAGATGCTGGAACGGGCCGAGATCGCCGAGGGGGACCGGGTGCTGGAGATAGGCACCGGCACGGGCTACTCCACCGGCCTGCTGTGTGAGCGCCTCGGCGCAGGTCAGGTGACGTCGGTCGAGTTCGACCCGGCGGTGGCGGCCCGTGCCAGGGCGGCCCTCGAATCCGCCGGGCACGCGCCGGTCCTGATCGTCGGTGACGGGCTGACGGCCTACGACAAGGACGCCGAGTACGACCGGCTGATCGCCACCTGCTCGGTGCGCTACATCCCCGCGCCCTGGATCTGGCAGGTACGGGACGGCGGCACCATCACGACCCCGTTGTCCGGATGGCTGGGAGGCACGGTCCTGGCGCATCTCACGGTGGAGCCCGGCGGGGCCGGCGGGCGGTTCCTGCCTGATGAGCTGTCGTTCATGTTCGCCAGGCCGCACGACCGGCCCTCACGCGCCCACTACCTGCTCCGCCTCGGCGAGCAGCGCGAGACGCGGATCGCCCCGGCCGTGCTGGACGACCCGGCCGCCCGGTTCGTGGCCCAGCTGGGAGTTCCGTCCGCGGAGCTGCTGGGCGCCGGGGACCACGTCGTGCTCCTGGACGTGGCCACCGGCTCCCAGGCCACGACCGAGCCCGCGCCCGGAGGCGGCTGGAGGGTACGCCAGCACGGCCCCCTTCGCCTGTGGGACGCCGCCGAGGACGCGATCGAGACCTGGCGGGAGGCGGGGAGCCCGCCCGTCTCGGCGTTCGGGCTCACCGTCACCCCGCAGGGCCAGCGGGTGTGGCTCGGCGATCCGGGCGGGCCGTCGTGGAGTCTGCCGGCGTGAGCCGCCGAAAATGCCGAAACCGCTGTCCTTTACTCAGGGAGTCAGGTGAATATCAGGCGTCCGAATGGTGGGAGAGAAAGGTGCGGGCCGCCTGGCGGATGGCGGCGATGACCGGGCGGTCGCGGTCGGTCTGCAACCAGGCCAGCGCGGACGTACTCGGAGAAAGATCCACCACGTCGAGATAACGCACCCCGGGCCGTGGATAGAAATCGCGTGCGGCGGCGGGCAGAAAGCCGGCGGCCTCGCCGCGGGCGACGGCGAGAAGCAGCGCCTCCATGTCGGGGACGACGGGCCCGAAGCGCACCGGGCGGCCGTCCGGGCGCGGGTTCACCGCCCAGAAGTCGCGCCAGACGCGCGGCACCTCGGCTGGCATGTCGACGAAGGTGTGCTCGCCGAGCTGGGCGAGGGTGAGCCGGGGCTCGGCGGCCAGCGGGTCGTCGGCGGGCAGGCAGACCACGCGGGGTTCGGTGGCCAGGACCTGGAGGCCGATGCCGGGCGGCGCGGGTGGCCGGGAGAAGACGACGTCGACGTCGCCGCGGATGAGCGCGCCGAGGTGGTCGGCGAAGTTGAGGGTGGAAAGCCGCACGTCGATGCCCGGGTAGTGGTCATGGAGGCGGTCGAGGATGGCGCGGGTGTAGGGCATCGCGGCCTCCGCGCCGACGGTGCCGATGGCCAGCCGCCCGGTGACGGTCGCGGCGTGCTCGCCGGCCTCCCGGCGCAGCGCGTCCAGGGCGGTGACGGCGGCCCGGATCGCCGGCAGCAGGCTCCTCCCGGTGGTGGTGAGCTCGACGCTGCGGCTGGTGCGCTCGATCAGCCGGACTCGCAGCCGGTGTTCGAGAGCCTTGATCTGCTTGCTGAACGCGGGCTGTGTCATGAACAGTCGTGCCGCCGCCCTGCCGAAGTGCAGTTCTTCGGCGAGGACGAGCAGTAATCGCAGTTGGTGCGGGCTCGGGTCGCCGCCACTCGTTCCGGTGGACGGCTCCTTGTGCGCCTCTCTGGAACGGCCAATCCCCCGGGGCTTCCCCCGGCACGGCGAAACCGCGCTCGGTGAAGAATCCATATACCGGATGCTATCAATGAAAATTCGATGGGAATCGAATTTTCCTTTGCCGCCAGGGCCCGCCGGACGAGCATGGAACCCGGCTCGTCCGGAGCCAGTTGTCAAACGATCGGCAAGGAGCGCAATGAGGATCTGGAACAGGCTCGCCGTCGTGATCACCCTGCTGGCGGCGGGGCTCGTCGGCGCGCAGGGCGCGGCCCTGGCCACGCCCACGCCGGCCGACACGGGGAAGGCGGGGAAGACGCAGTACTGCAACATCGTCGTGGGCAAGGCGCCCAAGGGGGAGCTGTCGCCGATCCTGTCGAGGTCGTGCGGCACCGACCCGGAGGCGGCCCGGACCGACGTCAGCATCCAGGCACGCACGCTGCTGATGGAGTGGAACGAGCACGCCTTCAACGACCCGCCCACGACCGTCGGCCGCATCTACGGCGACTACGGCCCGTGTGACTCCGACGGCTACCGGGTGCGGGCGGAGGGCTTCTGGGCCAACCGCATCTCCGGGTTCGCCACCTGGAACCGGTGCAGCGTCGCCACGGGCTACGACCTGGTGAACGTCTCAGGTGACCAGCAGACCTGGAACGGCACCGCCAACGCCTGCGAGTGCGTGGACGTCGGCTTCGTCGGCTACTACATGAACGACCGCATCGAGTCGTTCTGGATCCGCCGGGGCTGACCCGACGGGCCACGGGGCGTCCGCCTGCCAGGCGGGCGCCCCTAGGAGCGGTGGCGGTAGCGGTCCGTGGCTTCGCGGGTGGCGCGGATGGCCGCGTCGGCCCGGTCGTAGGTCCGCTGGGCCAGTCCCACGAAGATGCAGTCCACGATCAGGAGCTGGCTGATGCGGCTGGCCAGGGCGCCGGGCCGGAACGCCGTCTCGCGTCCGGCCGACACCAGCGTGTGGTCGGCCACCCCGGCCAGCGAGGAGCGCGGGTTGTTGGTGATCGCGACCACCAGCGCCCCCGCGTCGGCCGCCGTGCGGGCGGGCACGAGGACGTCGGGCGTCTCCCCGCTGCAACTGATGGCCACCACCACGTCCCCGCCGCGCAGCAGCGCGGCGCTGGTCAGCGCCAGGTGCGCGTCGCTGAACGGGTGGCTGGACAGCCCGATCCGCAGCAGCTTCTGCGACATGTCGGCGGCCACCAGCCCGGACGCGGCGACGCCGTACACGTCGACGCGGCGCGCGCCGGCGATGGCCGTGACGACCTCGCCGAGGCCGTCCGGGTCGAGCTGGGCGGCGGTGTCGGCGAGCGCCTCCGACTCGGCGCGGGCGACCTTGGCGATCACGTCGGTCAGCGGGTCGTCGGGGCCGAGGTCGCCGGGGACGAGCCGTTCTGGCTCCTTGGCGACGGCGGCGGCCAGGGCGAAGCGCATCTGGGAGTAGCCGCTGAAGCCCAGGGCGCGGGCGGTCCGGACGATGGTGGCCTCGCTCGTCCCCGACACCACGCTGAACTCGGTGATCGTGCTCCTGACGACCAGGCCGGGGTCGTCGAGGATGATGCGGGCGATCGACTGGGCGGCGGGGGTGAGTGAGGGCAGCACGGCCCGTACGGCCGCGACCGGGCTGGCCGGCTCGCCGTCGACGGTGCCGGTCACGAGGTGAGCCATTCGGCCGCCGCCTGGGCCGAGACGCGGGAGATGCCGTGGGTGGCCAGGTGGACGGCGCCGGCGGGGGCGTCGGGGATGCCGGTGTCGACGACGATCACGTCGGGGCGCTCCTGGACGGCCTGGGCGATGCGGTCGCGGACCCACGGGTGGCGGGCGGCGTCGTGCACGACGAGGACGACGGGGCGCCGGTCGGCGCTGGAGCCGAGGCCGACCTTGGCGGCGAGCCCGGCGCCGAGGCGGGGGAGCGGGCCGCCGGGCTCCATCTGGACCCGGGTGGTGCCGGGGAGCAGGGCGGTCAGGGCGGCGGTGATGCCGGTGGGGGTGGCCGGGTCGACGGCCTGGTTGAAGCGCGTGTTGACCTCGACGACCAGGGGCGGGCTGGTGAGGGTGACGGTTCCGGTCGGGGTCAGCGCCGCCCGGGCGGCCTCCAGTCCGGCGTCGGTGGCCGGTTCGGCGAGCGCGGCCTGGCGGGCGGGGGCCTGGGCGGCGTACCAGCCGGACAGGGCGGCGACCCGGCCGGCGGCCTCGGCGAGCCGTTCCTCGGTCAGTTGCCCGGTCTTGACGGCCTCGACGATGGCGTCGCGGAGCTCGTACAGGCTGTCCTCGGTGACGTGGCCGGCGCAGATGGCGTCGACGCCGGCGGCGAGGGAGCGGACGGCGATCTCGCCGGGGGTGAAACGCGCGGCCACGGCCTTCATCTCGATGGCGTCGGTGACGAGCAGGCCGTCGAAGCCGAGCTCGCCCCGCAGCAGGTCGGTGAGGACGGCGCGGCTGAGCGTGGCGGGCAGGTCGGGGTCGAGCGCGGGGATCAGCAGGTGGCCGCACATGATCGAGCGCACCCCGGCGGCCACGGCGGCGCGGAACGGCGGCAGGTCGCGTTCGGCGAGCTCGTCGCGCGTGGCGTGCACGGTGGGCAGCGCCAGGTGGGAGTCGGTGGTGGTGTCGCCGTGGCCGGGGAAGTGCTTGGCGCAGGCGGCGACGCCGGCGCCCTGGACGCCGTTGACGTAGGCGACGGTGTGGCGGGCGACCAGGTCGGGGTCGGGGCCGAAGGATCGGATACCGATGACAGGATTGGCCGGGTTGGCGTTCACGTCGGCGGCGGGGGCGTAGTCGAGCGTGACGTCGGACCGGGCCAGCAGGCGGCCGATCTCGCGGCCGACCCGCTCGGTGAGCGCCACGTCGTCGGCGACGCCGAGCGCGCGGTTGCCGGGGAAGGAGCTGCCGGTGGCGACCTCGAACCGGGTCACGGCGCCGCCTTCCTCGTCGACGGCGACGACGGCGGCCGGGTTCGCGGCGCGGATCTCGGCGACGACCTGCGGTCGCGGGTCGTTGCGCGCGAACAGCACGACGCCGCCGAGGCCCTGGCCCAGCGCTCGGCGCATCCAGTCGGGAACGGTGGTTCCCTCGTAGCCGGGCTGAAGCACTGCCATGGCCAGTCGGTACAGGTCAGCGGTCATGCGGCATTTTCCTTCACAGTTGTTGATCTGAAGGTAATTTTCTGTCATCGTCGCCCCAGACACAACCACTTCCGAGAGGCCACCCCCCATGCCCAGCAGACGGACTCTCCTGAAGGGCCTCGCCCTCGCCGCCGCCGCTTCCGCCGTGCCGCTGCCCGCGTTCGCGGCCACGGACTACGTGCCACCGCTGCGCCAGATGCGCGGCATGTGGATCGCCTCCGTGGTCAACATCAACTGGCCCTCCAAGCAGGGCCTGAGCGTCGAGGAGCAGAAGGCCGAATACCTCGCCTGGCTCGACCTGGCCGTCGAGCGCAAGCTCAACTCGGTGTTCGTGCAGATCAGGCCGACCGCCGACGCGTTCTGGCC
Organism: Nonomuraea sp. NPDC023979; assembly: GCF_040639085.1. Lineage (NCBI taxonomy): Bacteria > Bacillati > Actinomycetota > Actinomycetes > Streptosporangiales > Streptosporangiaceae > Nonomuraea > Nonomuraea sp. NPDC023979. The sequence goes on along the minus strand of NZ_JBEZZG010000002.1, from coordinate 594,165 downwards.
GTCGCCGTTCGAGCCGTGGTCGCACTGGCTGACCGGCACCCAGGGACAGGACCCCGGCTACGACCCGCTCGGCTTCGCCGTCGAGGAGACCCACAAGCGCGGCCTGGCCTTCCACGCCTGGTTCAACCCGTACCGGGTGTCGATGCAGGCCGACCCGGCCAAGCTGCACCCCGACCACCCCGGCCGAAAGCACCCCGACTGGATCCTGCCGTTCGGCGGCAAGCTCTACTACAACCCGGGCATGCCCGAGGTGCGCAAGTTCTGCCAGGACGCGATGCTCGACGCGCTGGCCCGCTACGACATCGACGGCCTGCACTTCGACGACTACTTCTACCCGACCAACAGCACGGCCTTCGACGACAGCGCCGCGTTCGCCCAGTACGGCGGCGGCTTCCCCGACCTGGCGAGCTGGCGCCGGCACAACGTCGACCTCATGGTCTCGGAGATGCAGCAGCGGGTCCGCGAGGTCAAGCCGGAGGTCGCCTGGGGCATCAGCCCGTCGGGCATCTGGCGCAACAAGGGCACCGACCCGCTCGGCTCGGAGACCAACGGCGGCCAGTCGTACGACAACCTGCACGCCGACACCCGCGGCTGGGTGAAGAAGGGCTGGCTCGACTACATCGCGCCGCAGCTCTACTGGTACATCGGCCAGCCCCCGGCCGACTACTCCAAGCTGGTGCCGTGGTGGTCCGACGTGGCGAGCGGGACCGGCACGCTGCTGTGGATCGGCCAGGCCGCCTACAAGGCCGGCGACCCCGCGCAGGCGCCCGAGTGGCAGGACCCGAAGGAGCTGTCCGACCACCTCACGCTCAACCGGAACCACCCCGAGATCAGCGGCGACATCTGGTACAACGCCAACGACCTGCGCGCCGACCGGGTCACCTCGATCAGCACCGCCGTGACCGACCACTACACGCGCCCCGCGCTCGCCCCGGTCCTGCCGAGGCTGGCCGACGGCGCCGCGCCGCGCCGCCCGGTGGTGGCCTACGCGCTGCGCCGCCACGGCGGGGTCGAGGTGCGGGCGGTGGCGACGGGCCGGGACGAGCCGTTCCAGTTCGCCATCTTCCGGTTCCCGGAGCGGGCCTCCGCCTCGGCGTTCGGCGACGCCCGCCACCTGGTGGCCGTCGTGCCGGGCGACCGCCAGGTGCGCTGGGTCGACCCCGAGGGCAAGCGCGGCGACCACTACTACGCGGTGGCGGTCGACCGGGCCAACCGGACCAGCGAGCCCAGCCGCGGCTTCCGGGTGGTCTGACGCCATGCGGGTTCTCGGCCTCATCTCCGGCACGTCCCACGACGGCATCGACAGCGCCCTCGTGGACTGGTCGCTGGACGGCGGCGTGCTCACCGGCGCCCTCGTCGAGCTCGGGGAGAGGCCGTACCCGCCCGAACTGCGAGCGCGCATCACGGCCGCGCTGCCGCCCGGCCGCGTCGACTTCGGCGAGGTCTGCGCGCTCGACACGCTCATCGGCCAGGCGTTCGCCGAGGTGGCCGCCGGCGCGCCGGCGGCCGACCTGGTCTGCTCGCACGGCCAGACGCTCTTCCACTGGGTGGAGGACGGCCGCGTGCGCGGCACGCTCCAGCTCGGCCAGCCGGCCTGGATCGCCGAGCGCACCGGCGTGCCGGTGGTCTCGGACGTACGGGCGCGCGACGTGGCGGCAGGCGGCCAGGGCGCGCCCCTGGTGTCGTACCTGGACCTGCTGCTCATGGCCGGGCTGCCGGGCCGCACCGGGGCGCTGAACCTGGGCGGCATCGCCAACCTGACCGTGCGCGACCCGGCCATCGCCTACGACACCGGGCCCGCCTGCGCGCTCATCGACGCCGCCGCGCCCCCGTACGACAGGGACGGGAAGCTGGGTGCGGCGGGCACCGTGGACGAGGACCTGCTGCGCGAGCTGCTCGCCGAGCCGTTCTACCGGCTGGAACCGCCCAAGTCCACCGGCAAGGAGCTGTTCACCCCCGGCTACGTCAAGGCCGCGCTGCCACAGGCGGACCTGGTGGCGACGCTGACCGCGCTGACCGCCGAGACGGTGGCGGCCGAGGTGCGCCGGCACCGGCTCGACACCGTGATCGTCTCCGGCGGCGGGGCGCGCAACCCCACGCTGATGGGCATGCTCCGCGCCCGCGCGTCGCAGGCCGAGTTCGTCACCAGCGACGAGCTCGGCGTGCCGGCCGACGGCAAGGAGGCGATCGCCTTCTCGCTGTTCGGCTGGCTCACCGCGCACGGCCTGCCCGCCACCGTGCCCAGCTGCACCGGCGCCACGGGCGCGCGGGTGCTGGGCACGATCACGCCGGGTTCCGATCCGCTGACGCTGCCGGAACCCCTCGCCGAAGCCCCGGTCGCGATCCGGTTCTCAGGAAGCCCTGCGCCCCGCCGCTGACGGCTCGGTGGCGGCGCCCGACCGCTGTGGTGGCACCACAGGGGTCGGCCGCACCAGGCCCAGCGCCACGACCTCGTTGGCGAGGCGGGTGCGCCGGTTGGTGCCTTCGGGGATCCTGAACTTCTGATACAGCCGCAGCAGGTGCTGCTTGACCGCGGCTTCGGTCACGACCAGGTCGTCGGCGATCTCCCGTGCGGTGGCCGGGGCGACGAACGCCTCGTCCGACAGCGCCGGCCGGCAGAGCGAGGTCAGCACGTCGACCTCGCGCCTGGTCAGCTCGGGCGCCGCGGCCCTGCGCAGCTCGACCTCGGGGGCGAAGTCCTCACGGGGGACTCCGCCGATGCGCCCGCGCGCCGCGCCGAAGGAGACGACGTCGCCGTCGTCGAGCACCCTCCGGGCGATCGGCCTGCCGTTCACCCGCGTGCCGTTGCGGGACAGGCCCAGGTCAACGACATACAGGTAGGGTCCTCGCCTGACGAACTCGGCATGGAGCCGAGACACGCTGGGGTCGCTGAGCCGGATGTCCACACCCCGGCCCCTCCCCACGGTCGTGATCTCGGGGCGCAACGGGACCACCTCGCCGGTGTCCTCGATGCGTATGAACGGCCCCTCCACGGCAGTTCCTCCCCAGGTAGCCCGCCGTAACTATTACTACAGCTCCGGCTTACCCATACGTGGCGATGCGGAATCTCCTTTGCCGAAAGGAGAATCGCGCGTGAAATTGGTCTGGACCTCTGCGGACGGTTTTGCCTGCTCACGGGTAGACTTCGAGCGGAGATAAGCGGAGGAAACACTCATGGCGGACAAGCCCACCAAAGGTCTTGCCGATGTCGTCGCCGCGTCCACAGCGCTCAGCGACATCGACGGGAAGGCCGGTCGCCTCTTCTATCGCGGATACGACATCCACGACCTGGCCGGCCGCGCGACGTTCGAAGAGACCGCACATCTGCTGCAACGCGGCAAGCTGCCCACCCGGGCCGAGCTCGACGCGTACACGGCGGAGCTGGTGCGGGGCCGCGAGCTGGGCGGCCTGGTCTCGGCGAACATCTCCGAGATCGCCGAGAAGCAGAAACCGATGGAGGCGCTGCGCACCCTCGTCTCGCTCGCCGGGGCCGACGACCCCGACAAGGACTCCAGCAGCCCCGAGGCGAACCTGCGCAAGGCCGCCCGCCTCACCGCGCAGCAGGGCCTGCTCATCGCCCGCTACCACGCTGCGCGCACCGGCGCCCAGGCGATCGAGGCCGATCCTTCGCTCAGCATCGCCGCGAACTTCCTGCTCCAGGTCACCGGCCGCACCCCCGACCAGCGCGCGGTCGAGATCTTCGACGAGTGCCTGGTGCTGCATGCCGACCACACCATGAACGCCTCGACGTTCGCCGCCCGGGTGTGCGCCGCGACACTGTCGGACATGCACTCCGCCATCGTCGCCGCCATCGGCACGCTCAAGGGCCCGCTGCACGGCGGCGCCAACGAGCAGGTCATGAAGACGCTGGAGTCCATCGAGCCGTCCGGCGTCGCCCAGGCCGTCCGCGACAAGCTCGCCGCCGGCGAGAAGATCATGGGCTTCGGGCACCGCGTCTACAAGACGGAGGACCCGCGGGCGACCCACCTGCGGCGGATGTCGGAAGAACTGGCCGCCTCGACCGGCGACGACACTTACTATCGGATGTCCAAGGAGATGGAAGAGGTCGTCTTCGAGTCGAAGGGGCTCTACCCCAACGTCGACTTCTACGCCGCCTCGGTCTACCACTACCTTGGGATCCCGACCGACCTGTTCACCCCCGTCTTCTCGATCAGCCGCATGTCCGGCTGGACGGCGCACGTCATCGAGCAGCATGCCGACAACCGCCTGATCCGCCCGGACAGCGAATACATCGGCGAGACGGACCAGAAATGGAAGCCGATCGACGAGCGATGAGCGACGTCAGTTGAGCGACACGAGGCGCGAGAACTGGGGGCCGTACCCGCTGATCCTGGCGGGTGCGGCCGTCGGCGTGGGGCTGGTCTTCCTCGTGGACCCGCGGTGGGGCGGGTTCGCGCTGGGCGCCGTCGTCATGGTCGGCGCCGCACTGCGGTTCGCCGGCTACGGCGGGCCGCTGGCCGTGCGCAGCAAGAAGACCGACGTGATCACGCTGGGACTGTTCGGGTTCGTCCTCGTGCTGACCTCGCTGTTGCTCTACAACAACGAGCTCAAGGCGTTGATCCTGTCCCTTTTCGCACGTTGACGAGGCCGTCCGATAGCCTCAACGCATCCATTCATTGAAGGGGAACCATTCGCATGCCCAAGATCAAGGTGGAGGGCCCCGTCGTCGAGCTTGACGGCGACGAGATGACCCGGATCATCTGGCAGTTCATCAAGGACCAGCTGATCCTTCCCTATCTCGATGTCGACCTGAAGTACTACGACCTCGGCATCGAGCACCGCGACGCCACGGACGACCAGGTCACGATCGACGCGGCCAACGCCATCAACAAGTACGGCGTCGGCGTGAAGTGCGCCACCATCACCCCCGACGAGGCTCGGGTGGAGGAGTTCGGGCTCAAGAAGATGTGGAAGTCCCCGAACGGGACCATCCGCAACATCCTCGGCGGCGTCATCTTCCGCGAGCCGATCATCATGTCCAACGTGCCGCGGCTCGTCCCCGGCTGGACCAAGCCGATCGTCGTCGGCCGTCACGCCTTCGGCGACCAGTATCGCGCCACCGACCTCAAGATCCCCGGCGAGGGCACGCTGACCCTCACCTACACGCCGAAGGACGGCTCCGAGCCGATCGAGCTCGACGTGTACGACTTCCCGGGCGGCGGCGTCGCCATGGCCATGTACAACCTGGACGAGTCGATCCGCGACTTCGCCCGCGCCTCCATGCGCTACGGCCTGGCCCGCAACTACCCGGTCTACCTGTCGACCAAGAACACCATCCTCAAGGCGTACGACGGCCGCTTCAAGGACATCTTCGCCGAGGTCTACGAGAACGAGTTCAAGGCCGACTTCGAGAAGGCCGGGCTCACCTACGAGCACCGCCTCATCGACGACATGGTCGCCGCCTCGCTCAAGTGGGAGGGCGGCTACGTCTGGGCGTGCAAGAACTACGACGGCGACGTCCAGTCCGACACCGTCGCGCAGGGCTTCGGCTCGCTCGGCCTGATGACCTCGGTCCTGATGTCCCCCGACGGCCGCACCGTCGAGGCCGAGGCCGCGCACGGCACCGTCACCCGGCACTACCGCCAGCACCAGCAGGGCAAGCCCACCTCCACGAACCCGATCGCCTCGATCTTCGCGTGGACCCGTGGCCTGGCCCACCGCGGCAAGCTGGACAACACCCCGGCGGTGACGGAGTTCGCGAACAAGCTGGAGCAGGTCTGCATCGAGACCGTCGAGGGCGGCCAGATGACCAAGGACCTCGCGCTCCTCGTCGGCGGCGACGCCAAGTGGCTGACCACCCAGGACTTCCTGGCGGCGCTGGACGAGAACCTGAAGAAGAAGATGGCCTGACCATCGCACGTGAAGGGGCCGCCTCCGGGCGGCCCTTTTCGCATGTCGAGACCATCTCTTGGCGCAGTGCAGGGTACGAGCCTCCCGTAACAGTCGTGCACGCATCGGGGGGTTCGAATGCGACTGCGTTTCATCAGTGGCGTGGGTGTGGTCGCAGTCGCTGCGATCGTGGCCGGATGCGGCTCGGAGCCCGTCGCCCAGGTCAAGGACACCAAGGCGGAGGCCGCCGCCAAGCTGCAGAAGACCAAGGCGGCCAAGGTCGCCGCCGCCGCGAAGGCCAAGGCCAACGAGCTCGGCCAGATCCCGGTCCTCATGTGGCACCGCATCGTCGACAAGCCCGCCACCACCGACGACCGCACCCCGGCGCAGTTCCGCGCCGACCTCGAACGGCTGGTCAAGGACGGGTACGTGCCCATCACCGCGGCCGAGATGGTCACCGGGAAGATCGACATCCCGGCGGGCAAGCACCCGGTGGTGCTCACGTTCGACGACTCCTCGCCCTCCCAGCTCACGCTGGACGGCACCGGCGCGCCCAAGCCCGGCACCGCGGTCGCGATCCTCCAGGAGGTCGCCGCCAAGCACCCCGGCTTCCGCCCCGTCGCCACCTTCTACGTCACCCGCGACATGTTCGGCAAGACCGGCCGCGAGGAGCAGGCCCAGATGCTCCTGTGGCTGAAGAACAACGGCTTCGACATCGGCAACCACACCCGCGACCACCACAACCTGCGCGGGCGCACGCACAAGCAGGTCGAGGAGCAGATCGGCTCCATCGGCAAGGAGATCACCGCGCTGGCGCAGGTCAAGCCGGTCACGATCGCCCTGCCGTACGGCAACCAGCCGAACAAGAAGGAGTGGGCCGCGCGCGGCGACGGCTACAAGCACGCGGGCGTCTTCCTGGCCGGCTACACGCCTTCCGCCTCGCCGTTCAGCCGCTCGTTCGAGCCGCTGGGCATCCCGCGTATCAGGGCCATGGACAAGAAGGGCGACTGCGCCCAGTTCTGCTCGACGGCCTGGCTCGACTGGCTCAAGGCGAACCCGGACATGCGTTACACCTCGGACGGCGACGTGTCGACCGTGGCGTACCCCAAGTTCAAGGCGCCGTTCCTGCGCCAGCTGTTCAAGACGTACGCCCTGCCGTACTGACGTCGCCGATCTCGACGATCAGGTTCGCCGGGTTCAGAAGCTCGTCGGTGACGCCCGGCACGGTGATGGCGAGGCGGCGGGCGTCACCGGTGGCCAGGTCGAGCACGTGGTAGGCGTCCTCGTTCCAGGGGCCGGTCGCCCGGATGACGAGGGTGTCCTCGTCCTCCCAGCGCACGATCTCCTCGGCCCGCCATCCGGCGGGCAGGCGCGGCGTCACGGTCCGGGTGGCCGCGCGCGTCGCCGGGTCGATCAGCACCACGGCGCGGGCGGCCCTGCCGTGCCGCGTCACCTCGTCCGGGACCACCGCCAGCGCGCGCCCGGACGGGGACGGCGCGGCGCCGTCCAGGTTGCCGGGCAGCTCGGCCCGCCGCACCTCCTTGCCTTCCGGCGAGTGGACGGTGTACGTGACGGCCCTGAGATGACCGGGCGCGCGGCTGCTCCTCGACGTGGCCAGCACGACGCCCTCGGCGGTCCAGCCGGCCACCCGGCCTGAGCCCTTCAGCCGGCGCGTGCTGCCGCGCTCGACGTCGACGATCAGTGAGGCGTCCCGGACGAGCAGGTGGCGGCCGTCGCGGAAGAAGGCAGGGTAGCCCTCCTTCCTGACGCGGATCCGCTTGACGGTCCCGGCGGTCAGATCCCTGAGGGTCAGGTGACGGTCCCGCAGGTACGCCAGCCGCCTGCCGTCCCGGCTGAGCGTGATCCCGTCGTCGCCGGCGCCGGCGCCGGGCACCCACCAGCGCTCGCCGGTCGTGGTCACCAGGGTCCAGTGCCGGCAGGCCGCCGTGGGCTCGTCGCAGACGGGCCGGTACGCGTACCGCACGGGCGCGGGCAGCGGGCCGCGCAGCTCCTGCACCGGACGGGCGTCCTGCCCGGACTCCGGCCGGAGGAACGTGACGGGGCCTCGGGACCACAGCGGCGTGAGGAGCCAGGCCAGGGCCAGGACGGCGGCGGCGACCACCGCGGCGAGCCTCATGCGATCCTGCCCGGGACCGAGCCGGCGGGCAGGTCCTCGACGGGTTCGCTCCTGCCGGTGTCCAGGGCCACCAGGAAGTGGCCGGCGTCGGCGAGCTCGATCAGCAGGCGCCCGTCCTCGGCCCAGCCCAGCGGGACCGGCGACTCCTCGTGCTCGGGGAGGCGCAGCGGGGCCCGGTCGCGGACCAGGCCGGTGCGCGGGTTCATGGTCAGCACCTCGTCGTCGGTCACGAGCGCCAGCCTCCGCCCGTCGGGGGAGGCCAGCGGCCGCAGCGTGGGGTCGAAAGGCGTCCGGGTGCGCACCTCGCCCCGCGGGTCGAGCGTTAGCAGCTCGGTGTCGGGGGCGACGGTGAACGCGCGGCGGCCGGTGGTGGCGATCATCCCGTAGGGGCCGAGCCCCAGCACGCGGCGGACCTCCGGCAGGTGGACCCGCTCTCCGGTGGCCGAGTCGACGACCTCCGTCCCGCCGCCGTCGGTCGTCAGGCTCACGTGGCGACCGTCGCGGGACAGCATCGGCTCCGGGAGGTCCCTCGGCGACACCGGCTCCGTGAGCGGGTCCAGCAGGTCGCCCCGCAGCCCGGCGAGCATCATCCGGCCGGTGTCGCGGTCCAGGTAGACGGCGCGGCTCCCGTCACCGCTGAGCGCGAACGGCGCCCCCTCGTCGTCGCGCGCCTCGGGCAGCAGGATGCCGTCGCCGTTCGCGTCGTACAGGTGCCAGCCGGGGGCGTCCTGCGCGGGGGTCGCGAAGACGGCATGTGCGAGCACGTCCCGGGACCCTTTACCGGTGAACGGAACCGGCGGGCCCGGGTTCCCGTACGGCAGGAGGGCGAGGCCGCCGGCCAGCAGCAGCGCCGTCGCCGCCGGCCAGGGGCGGGAGCGCGGGCGCGGCGCCGCCGCCGAGGTGTCCACCGCGGCCAGGACCACCGTCAGGAGCGGCAGGCCGTACATGATCGCGACCCGCACCACCTCCGCCGAGCTGGACAGGTAGGGAAGGCCGCTGCCCGGCGCGGTCCACAGCGCCACGACGACGCCGGACGCGGCCAGGTGACGCGCGGCGCCGGCGCGCAGCGCCGCCCCGGCCCGGTCGCCCGGCCGCGCCCGCAGCCGCGCGAGGAGCACGAGGACGGCGAGCACGACGGCGAGCGTGACGACCGCCCAGAACCGCTGCTCGATCGGCACCTCGTGCTGGAACGAGCGCAGCACGGCCGCCAGGGCGACCGCCGAGGCGATCACGGCGGCGGCCCGCCACATGAGCGTGAGCGACTCCGGCAGGACCTCCAGCTCGCCGCCGCCGTCGCGGGCCAGGAACGCGGCGGCGGCGAGCATGCCGACGAACCAGCCGGCCGCCAGCGAAGGGAGAACGCTGAGAAAGGAGTTTTCGCCGGCGAAAGCGAAGATTATGCACGCGCCGATTCCCGCCACCGTGTAACGGTCGCGTACGGCGAGGTAATGGCCGATCCGACTGAGGTCGGTCGGATTCGCCTCGATCGCGGCGTGACGTGCGAAGAATTCGGCCCGCTCCCCGGAAACGCGGGGATTCCGCATGGCCAGCGCGCCCCCGACCGCCGTCGCCAGAAGAAATGTCGTCAGCAACTGCCGTTCACCACCCGGGAAAAGTAGCAGAATGCCCATTCGGCTGACAGGGGGATCAATAATGAGAAAACGGGTCAGGTGGGCAGGAATCTGGGTGCCGCTCGCGGCGGTGGCGGTCGGCGCGATCTGGTTCAGCGGGCTGGTGACGCCGCTCCTGGTCCAGAAGGCGAGCAGCGTGAGCGAAGTGGGCACCGCCTTGTGGTCCCTCGACGACCACGGCCGGCGGTTCCGCTCCTACATCACCGCGTCGCCGGTTTTCGTCAACGAGGGCTGGCTGCCCGTCACGATCACCGGCGTCGGGTTGCGGGGCCCCGGACTGGACCTCCTCGCGATCAAGGAAGGGGAGGGCCGCCCGTTCCCGTACACCGTCCCGGGGCACGGCAGCGTGCGGCTGGATCTCAAGCTGGAGGTGACCGACTGCGCGGCCGCCGTCGCCGCCGAGGAGCCGGCCGCGATCGTGTTCCGGGTCGAGCACTGGTGGGGAAGCGTGACCACCGACGTGGTGCCGCAGGGGAACTCGCTCGGCGAGCCCTGGCAACTCAGTGCTTTGCATCTGGCCTGCTGATAACCATATGTAGCGGTATGGATACTATAGGCGACATGGAGTTGTTTCCGGCTATGCCGCTTGAGGAGTGGGCCGACACCAAGGAGACCATCCACCGCTTCGTCCAGATCGTGGGCAAGGTGCGGCTGGTCTCGGCGACCCGGCGTAACCACTGGTGGTCGATCCCGTTCCACCTGACCGGGCGGGGGCTCACCACCCGGCCGATGGGCGGGATGGGGGAGCTGCCGCTGTTCTGCATCGACTTCGACTTCGTCAGGCACCGGCTCGTCGTGGACGTGCTCGACGGGCGCAGCGCCGAGTTCAGCCTGGTGGGGCAGTCCGTGGCGTCGTTCTACGAGGAGCTGTTCGCGACGCTGGACCGGTTCGGCATCCGGCCCGACATCCTGGCGGTGCCGTTCGACCTGGGCGACAGCACGCCGTTCGCCGAGGACACCGCGCACGCCGCCTACGACCCCGCGCTCGCCAACCGCTACTGGCGCGTCCTGTCACAGGTCGCCCAGGTGCTCGACCGCTTCGCCGCCGGGTTCTGCGGCAAGACCAGCCCGGTGCACCACTTCTGGCACACCTTCGACATCGCGGTCACCCGGTTCACCGGCAAGATCGTGGGCGCCTCGCCCGACGTCGACCCCGTCACCCGGGAGGCGTACAGCTGGGAGGTCATCAGCTCCGGCTTCTGGTTCGGCGACGACGAGCGGCCCTGGCCGGCGTTCTACTCCTACACCGCGCCCGAGCCCGACGGGCTGGAACGGGAGCCGCTGCGGCCGGAGCGGGCCGAATGGCTCCCGGCGCGGGGCAGCCACCTGGCGGTGCTGCGCTACGACGACGTCCGGGCCGCCGACGACCCGGTGTCGACCGTGCTGGACTTCTTCGAGAGCGCCTACCAGGCCGGGGCGAAGCTGACCCGCCTGCCCGAGGACGAGCTGGCCAGCCCCGGCGGCGTCACCGACCCGTGCCTCGACACGCCGTGAGGATCTCCCGGCCCCGCTCCGGCGTGATCAGCGGCGCGATGCGCGGATCGGCCAGCAGGCTCACCGGGGCGACGTGGTCGTCCGTCAGCGGCCGCCACAGCGCCAGCGCCTCCTTCAGCCGGGGCCAGGCGTCGGCCGCCGACCAGTCGACGGCCCGCACCGCCGCGTCGAACTCCGGCACCCCGTAGCGGAGCGGCGCCTGGCCCGCCTCCCCGGTGCCGCGCAGCCGCCAGACGAACGGGCCGGCGTGCGTCCAGCCGTCGGTGACCAGAAGGAACTCCCGGTACGACGGCGGCAGCGTGCGCCCCAGGCGTGACGGTCCAGGAGCGGCATCCCCGCAGGAGACACCGACATTCCTGACGTCACGAAGCCTTAACAGTTCTCTGGAAACTTCCTGGGCGTCGTAAAGTTTGCGTCGTCGGGCTTTGTGCACACGTGGGGAAGACGAATGCCGCAGATGTCGCCGCTGGTCGCCGGTGATCCCACCCAGCTGGGATCGTTCCGGCTGTCCGGGCGCATCGGCGAAGGCGGCCAGGGCATCGTCTACCTGGGCGTCAACGACGCGGGGGAGCAGGCGGCGGTCAAGCTGCTGCACGTGAAGTTCAGCGGCGACACGGTCGCCCGGTCGCGCTTCGCACGGGAGCTGAAGGCGGCGCAGCGGGTGGCGTCGTTCTGCACGGCGCGGGTGATGGAGGCCGACCTCGACGGCGACACCCCGTACATCGCCAGCGAGTACATCGACGGGCGGCCGCTGCGCGAGCTCGTCGAGAGCGACGGGCCGCTGCGCGGGACCGTGCTGGACCGGCTGGCCATCGGCACCGCGACCGCGCTGGTCGCGATCCACCACGCCTCGATCGTGCACCGCGACCTCAAGCCCGACAACGTGCTGATCGCCTCCGACGGGCCGCGCGTGGTCGACTTCGGCATCGCGCGGATCATCGACTCGACGGGGACCATCACCAGCCGGGCCATCGGGACCCCCGCCTACATGGCGCCCGAGCAGATCGCCGGCGACGACGTCGGGCCTTACACGGACGTGTTCGCCTGGGGGGCGACGATCGCGTTCGCGGCCACCGGGCAGTCGGTGTTCGACGGCAACTCCATCGCGACGGTGCTCAACAAGATCCTCAACCACGAGGTGGACGTGGGGATGCTGCCCGAGCCGCTGCGCGGGGTGGTGCGGTCGGCGCTGGCCAAGTCGCCGGGCGAGCGGCCGTCGGCGGACCAGATCCTGCTGCGGCTGCTCGGGCAGCCGGAGCACGTGGGGGCGTCCACGGACGTGCTCAACCGGGGCGTCCAGGTGGCCAGCGACGACACGACGCCGTTCATGCGCGTGTCACGCACCACGGGCGTCACGGCCGCGCCCGCGAGCGCCGTGCGGACATCCGGTACGAGCCACGCCGGCGCCTCCGCGACGCCGTCGGGGGAGGTCGCCTACCGCGGGGCCGAGAGTGCCGGGGTGGCCGAGAGCCCGCCGCGCCCGGAGGGCGGGGGGACGGGCAGTGGCGCGTTCCAGCTCCCCGTGGACGGCGGGGCGCCGGTGCGGGGCGGGCGCGGGGCCCGGTGGGCGGTGCTGGCCGGTGCGCTGGTGCTGGTGGCGGCGGCCGTCGCGGCGATGGTGTGGAAGGGCTGGCCGGTGGCGCTGGGCGAGCTGGGCCCCGACCCGGCCGAGGGCAGCGGCAGGCCGCCGGAGGCGTACGCGTCGGTGATGGACAAGGTCGGCAGAACCGGCAAGATCGTGATCGGGGTGAAGGCCGACCTGCCGGGGATCGGGCTGCTGCGTGACGGCGGGTTCGAGGGGTTCGACGTGGACCTGGCCAAGGAGATCGCGGCCAAGCTCGGCGCGAAGCAGACGGAGTTCGTGGCGGTCTCGCGGGGGAGCAGGGCGCGGGAGCTGGCCGAGGGCGGTGTGGACCTGGTGGTGGCGACCTATTCGATCTCCGATGCCGACGACGTGACGTTCGCCGGACCGTACTACCTGGCCTACCAGGACGTGCTGGTGCGCAAGGGGCGGATCGCCGCCCTGTCCGACCTGAAGGGGAAGCGGGTCTGCGGGATCAACAGCCCGACGGTCGGCATGGTGCAGGACAAGGTGGAGGTCGAGTCGGTGCCGGCGGGCAACTACGCCGAGTGCATGGACCTGCTGCGCAGCGGCGCGATCGACGCGGTGCCCGGCGAGGACCTGATCCTGGCCGGGTTCGCCGCGCGCGAGAGCCAGCGCTACAAGGTGCTGGGCGCGCGGCTCGACGACCCGGAGCGTTACGCGGTCGGCCTCAGGAAGGGCGACGTCAGGACGTGCAAGGCGATCAACGGGGTGATCGCCGACATGTACCGGACCAAGGCGATCCACAAGCTGCTGGGCCGCCATTTCGGCACCGTGGACTTCGCCACGCAGTCGAAGGTGCCCGCGATGAATGACTGCGGATGACGACCGGGTAGAGTCCGAAAGTCAACGAATCGACCCGGGAGTTAGGGGAAGGCCATGGCCACGCCCGTCAAGGTGACCGTAACCGGAGCAGCCGGTCAGATCGGCTACGCGCTGCTGTTCCGCATCGCGTCGGGCCAGCTGCTGGGCCCGGACGTCCCGGTGAAGCTGAGCCTGCTGGAGATCCCGCAGGCGGTCAAGGCGGCCGAGGGCACCGCCATGGAGCTCGACGACTGCGCCTTCCCGCTGCTGTCGGACATCGAGATCAGCGACGACCCCAACGTGGCGTTCGCCGGCGCCAACGTCGCGCTGCTGGTCGGCGCCATGCCGCGTAAGGCGGGCATGGAGCGCGGCGACCTGCTCGGCGCCAACGGCGGCATCTTCGGCCCGCAGGGCAAGGCGATCAACGACCACGCCGCCGACGACATCAGGGTGCTGGTGGTCGGCAACCCGGCCAACACCAACGCGCTCATCGCCCAGCAGAACGCTCCCGACGTGCCGGCCGAGCGCTTCACGGCGATGACCCGCCTCGACCACAACCGCGCGCTGTCGCAGCTCGCGGCCAAGCTGCAGGTGCCGGTCTCCGACATCCGCAACATGACGATCTGGGGCAACCACTCCGCGACGCAGTACCCCGACCTCTTCCACGCCGAGGTGGGCGGCAAGGTCGCGGCGGAGCAGGTCGACGGCGAGTGGCTGCGCGAGACGTTCATCCCGACGGTGGCCAAGCGCGGTGCGGCGATCATCGAGGCGCGCGGCGCCTCGTCGGCGGCGTCGGCCGCCAACGCCGCGATCGACCACGTGCACGACTGGGTCAACGGCACCGAGTGGACGTCGGCGGCCGTGGTGTCCGACGGCTCCTACGGGGTGCCGGAGGGGCTCATCTCGTCGTTCCCGGTGCGTTCGGCGGGCGGGCGTTACGAGATCATCCAGGGGCTGGAGATCGACGCGTTCTCGCGTGAGCGGATCGACGCCTCGGTGCGGGAGCTGGCCGAGGAGCGCGACGCGGTGCGCGAGCTGGGCCTGATCTGAGCAGCCCGGCCTGACCAGATCTGTCGCGAAGGCGCGCGCCCCGGATGGCGGGGTGCGCGCCTTTGTCGTGCTCGTGTCGGTCGTGCTCGTGTCGGTCGTGCTCGTGCCGGTCGTGCTCGTGCCGTCAGGGTGGCGCGTGACAGGGGGATGGCGAGCCGGCCTTGACGGGCTCGGGCGTGGCGAAGACCACGCCCGCGGCGGCGGCCAGGCTGCCCAGCATGACGAGGGCGACCGCGAGCGCCTTCGTCACCCTTGGTGAAATGCTCCTCACATTTCGGTATCACAGCACATATTGCGCCGCGACAGGAGTCATTTGCCGGAAAGCGCCGCCCAGGCGTCGGCGACCATCTCGCGCAGCGTCGTGTGCTCGGGCTTCCAGCCCAGCTCGCCCTGGATCTTGTCCGACGAGGCGACCAGCACCGCGGGGTCGCCGGCCCGCCGCGGCCCGACGACGGCCGGGATCTCGTGGCCGGTGACCTCGCGGCAGACCTCGATCACCTCGTTGACCGTGAACCCGCTGCCGCTGCCCAGGTTGTAGATCTTGTGCTCGCCCTCCGCGCAGGCGTCGAGCGCCAGCAGGTGGGCCCGCGCGAGGTCGCGGACGTGCACGTAGTCGCGCACGCCGGTGCCGTCGGCCGTCGGGTAGTCGTCGCCGAACACGGTGATCGACTCGCGCTCGCCCGTCGCCACCTTGAGCACGTTGGGGATGAGGTGCGTCTCGATCGCGTGGCGCTCGCGGAAGCGGCCGTAGGCGCCGGCGACGTTGAAGTAGCGCAGGCTCACCGCGCCCAGCCCGCGCAGCGCGGCGAACGCGGTCAGCGTCGTGTCGACGGCCAGCTTGGAGGCCCCGTACGGGTTGGTGGGCCGCGTCGGGTCGCTCTCCACGATCGGCGAGCGCTCCGGCTCCCCGTAGGTCGCCGCCGTCGAGGAGAACACGATCCTGCGCACGTCGCGCTCACGCATGGCCTCCAGCAGCGCCAGCGTGCCGCCCAGGTTGTGGGCCCAGTAGAGCCCCGGCTTCTCCACCGACTCGCCGACCAGCGACTTGGCGGCGAAGTGGAGCACCGCGTCCGCCCCGTCGAGCGCGTCGCCGGCCTCGGTGATCGACGCGCGGACGAACCGCGCCCCATCGGGCACCGCGTCCTCGTGCCCGGTGGACAGGTCGTCGAGCACGGTCACCTCGTGTCCCGCCTCGACGAGCTGGGCCGCGACGACGCTGCCGACGTATCCGGCGCCTCCGGTGACCAGCAGCCTCATGTTCACTCCCGTTGAAATATGTTTGATTTTGTACGGCTTGCCGTTCAGCATACGTGGGAAAGCCGCCGAGTACGCTGCCAAACACCATGTTTGACACCGTCGCGGCGAACATCGCCCTGGTCCTGCTCTTCATCCTGGTGGGCGGGTTCTTCGCCGCAGCCGAGATGGCCATGGTCTCCCTGCGCGAGAGCCAGGTCCGCAAGCTGTCGCACAAGGGCCGCCGCGGCGAGCGCGTCGCCAAGCTCGCCCGCGACCCCAACCGCTTCCTGTCCGCCGTGCAGATCGGCGTGACCGTCGCCACCATGCTGTCAGCAGCGTTCGGCGCCGACCGGCTCGGCATGCAGCTCACCCCCGTGCTCCAGGGCTGGGGCGTGCCCGCCGCCATCGCCCCCGTGCTCGCGCTGGTGCTGGTGACACTGGCCATCTCGTACGTGTCCCTAGTGCTCGGAGAGCTGGCCCCCAAACGCCTGGCCCTGCAACGCGCAGAGGGCCTGTCGCTCGTCGTCGCGCCGTTCCTGGACCGCATCGCGGCGCTGTCGAGGCCCGTCATCTGGATGCTGTCGAAGTCCACCGACGGCGTCGTCCGGCTGCTCGGCGGCAACCCGAAGGCCGACCGGGAGGAGGTCACCACCGAGGAGCTGCGCGACATGGTGGTCGGGCACGCCGAGCTGACCCCCGACGAGCGCAAGCTGATCGCCGAGGTGTTCGCCGCGGGCAAGAGGCAGTTGCGCGAGGTCATGCTGCCGCGTACCGAGGTGGAGTTCATGGAGGCCGACACCCCGCTGGCCGAGGCCGCGGTGCTGGCCGCCGGGCTGCCGCACTCCCGCTTCCCGGTCTACCGCGAGTCCTACGACGAGGTCATCGGGTTCGTGCACGTCAGGGACCTGCTGGACCCGGTGCTCACCGGCCGCACCGAGCCGCTGAGCGAGCTGGTGCCGATCCGGCCCGCCAAGTTCGTGCCCGCCTCCAAGCGGCTGCTCACCACGCTGGGCGAGATGCGCGACGAGGGGCAGCACATGGTCATCGTCATCGACGAGTACGGCGGCACGGCGGGCATCGTCACGATGGAGGACCTGGTCGAGGAGCTGATCGGCGACATCAGGGACGAGTACGACGTCGAGGACGACACGGTCGTGCTGCCCGCCGGGGAGATCGAGATCGACGGCCTGACCAACCTGAACGACTTCGGCACCGAGACGGGCATCAGGCTGCCCGACGGCCCGTACGAGACGCTGGGCGGGTTCGTCATGGCGATGCTGGGCCACGTGCCGGAGCTGGGCGAGCGGGTCGAGGTGCACGGTTTCGAACTGACGGTCACGGAACTCGACGGCAGGCGTATCGCGCGGGTAAGGGTGAAGCGCCGCTCGCTGGTCGAGTCGCCGCCCGAACCTGATTCCTGACACAATTGCCTGCTATGGCCAGACCTCGTGTACTCTCCGGCATCCAGCCCACCGCGGACTCCTTCCACCTGGGCAACTACCTGGGTGCGGTCCGGCAGTGGGTCACCTTGCAGGAGACCCACGACGCCTTCTACTGCGTGGTTGACCTCCACGCCATCACCGTGCAGACCGAGCCCGCCGCGCTGCGCCGCCGCACCCGCGTCGCGGCCGCCCAGCTCCTCGCCGCCGGGCTCGACCCCGAGCGCGCCACGGTCTTCGTGCAGTCGCACGTCCGCGAGCACAGCGAGCTCGCCTGGATCCTCAACTGCCAGACGGGCATGGGCGAGGCCGCCCGCATGACGCAGTTCAAGGACAAGTCGGCCAAGTACGGCGAGAGCGCGGCCAGCGTCGGGCTGTTCACCTACCCGATCCTCCAGGCGGCCGACATCCTGCTCTACCAGGCCAACAGCGTGCCGGTGGGCGCCGACCAGAAGCAGCACCTGGAGCTCACCCGCGACCTGGGCCAGCGCTTCAACCACCGCTTCGGCGACACGTTCACGATCCCGGAGCCGTACATCCTCAAGGAGGTCGAGAAGATCACCGACCTCCAGGACCCGTCGGCGAAGATGTCGAAGTCCTCCTCCAGCCCGGCCGGCATCCTGGACGTGCTGGAGCAGCCGGGGCCGCTGCGCAAGAAGGTCATGCGCGCGGTCACCGACACCGGGTCGGAGGTGCTGTTCGACGAGGAGAACAAGCCGGGCATCTCCAACCTGCTGCGGATCCAGTCGGCGCTGACCGGCGTGCCGATCCCCGACCTGGTGGCCCGCTACGAGGGGCAGGGCTACGGGACGTTCAAGAAGGACGTCGCCGAGGCCGTGGTCGAGGCGTTCACCCCGATCCGCGAGCGCACCGAGAAGCTGCTGGGCGACGAGGCCGAGCTGGACAAGCTGCTGGCGGCCGGTGCCGAGCGGGCCCGCGCGGTGGCCCGGCGGACGATGGCCGAGGTCCGCGACCGGGTGGGCTTCCTGCCGACGCTCTGAGCCGACGGCCGCGCCGAGGCCGACCGCTCGCCACGCGCACCGGCTGAGCCGGGTCGCCGCGTAAGCGGGGGCCGCCTGGGCAGGAGTGCAGGGTGATCGTGAGTGAGCGGGTGGCGGCCGCCAAGGCGCGCGGGCGGCGCACGGTGGAGAGCTGGCGGGTGCGGCGGCCGTCGGTCGACCACCTGATCAGGACCGTCCAGCGCTACCAGGCCACGTTCGGCGACCGGCTGGCCGGGGCGGTGACGTACTTCGCGTTCCTGTCGTTCTTCCCGCTGATCGCGCTGGCGTTCGCGCTGCTCGGGTACGTGATGTCCGTCGACGAGGCGGTCACCCAGGCGCTGGAGGCGGCGATCGCCGAGCGGCTGCCCGGCGTGTCGGAGGAGCTCGACCTGTCGGGCATCGGGGAGGCCAGGGCGACCGCCGGGATCATCGGCCTGCTGGGCCTGCTCTACGCCGGGCTGGGGGCGGTGGACGCGCTGCGGGGGGCGCTGCGCGAGGTGACGATGGCGACCTCGCCGCCGCTGAACTTCTTCCTCGGCAAGCTGCGTGACCTGGTCTCGCTGCTCATGCTCGGGGTGACGCTGATCGTGTCGGTGCTGGCGGGCGGGCTGGCCACGCAGGCGACGCGGATCGTGGCCAACTTCCTGTTCGGCGACAGCTCGCCGGTGGTCACGGCGGCGACCGGCGTGGTGGGCGTGCTGGGCAGCGTGGGCGCCGACTGGGTGCTGTTCGTGATCGTGCTCGGCTGGGTGGCGCGGCCCGTCCAGCCGTTCCGGGTGATCGCCCGGGGTGCGCTGCTCGGCGCGATCGGGTTCGGCCTGCTCAAGCAGCTCGCCTCGCTGCTGCTCGCGCAGACGCTGAGCAACCCGCTGTACGGCGCGTTCGCGGTCATGGTCGGGCTGCTGATCTGGATCAACTTCTCGGCCCGGCTCGTCCTGTACGTGGCCGCGTGGACGGCCACGGCGGGAGGCGCCCCGCCGCCCGAGCCGACGCCGATGCCGTTCAGGACGGGCCGGACGTCACAGGCGTGAGCGCCGCCTGCGCCGGATGCCGTAGCCGAGCCAGAGCAGCCCGAACAGCAGCCCGCCGCCGATCACCAGCGAGCCGACCGTGCGCGTGGTGCCGGTCTGCTTGGCGGCGGCGTTGTCCAGCAGCGGCGGCGGAGGCACGGCGCTGGGCGTGGCGCTCGGGGTGGTCACCGGGGCGGCCTGGGCCGGCGGCTGGTCGGGCAGCGGGTCGACGAGCTGCCCCACCGGGCTGACCTTGCCCCGGGCGGCGAACCCCCAGTCGAGCAGGTCGGCCACCTCGTCCCAGAAGTAGCCCTTGTGCCGCATGACGACCACGATGATCGTGTGGCCGTCGCGGGTGGCCGCGCCGACGAAGCTGCCGTGGGCCTTGGAGGTCCAGCCGTTCTTGACGCCGATCATGCCCTTGTAGCGCCAGAGCAGCTTGTTGTGGTTGCTGATCTGGTAGGGCTTCTTCGGCGCGGGGAACGTGGCGGTCTTTGTGCTGATATATCGCCGGAAGTCGGCGTTCGCCAGCCCGGCCCGCGCGATGAGCGCCAGATCGTACGCCGAGCTGCTCTGCCCCGGCTTGTCCAGCCCACTGGGCGTCATGGCGACCGTGTCGTTCGCCTGGAGGCGCTTGGCCTCGGCGTTCATGTCGGCCATGGTCTTGGCCAGGCCGCCGTTGGTCTCGGCCAGCGCCATCGCCGCGTCGTTGCCCGAGGACATCATCAGCGCCCTGAACAGGTCCTCGACCTCGTAGATCGGCTTGGGTTGCAGGCCGACCGCGCTGCCTTCCTGGTTGACGGCGTTGCGGCTGGGCTTGACCTTGAGGTCCTTGTCCAGTTTGGGGATGAGCGTGACCGCGGTGAGGATCTTGAGCGTGCTGGCCGGCAGGAAGCGGCCGTGGGCGTTCCTGGCCGCGAGCACCTGGCCGGTCTCCTGGTCGGCGATGAGGAACGAGGTCGCCTTGGTCTTGGGCGGCGCCCGGAAATCGCCCGGCCTGACCAGCCCCTTGGCGCCCAGCGCGTCACCGCCCACCGGTGAGGTGGTCGGGTCGGCCTGGGCGGGACCTGCGAGGATGACCCCGAGACCGACCGCTGCGATGAGTGCCGTGACAGGCATCCGTTTCGTCCACATGGCGGTCTCAGCGTAGCTTCGAGTTGTATCCCATGTGCCGACACATCCCCCGAAGATCGGCCCACGACGCTAGAGAGATGGTCATGTCACGAAAGATCGCCGGATTCCTCGTCGCGCTCGCCGCGTTCATGGTCTTCGAGTGGATCAACCTGGGATTCAACCTTCAGGACGGCCACGACACCGGCTTCTACGTGGTGCACGGCATCCTGATCGCGGTCAACATCATCCTGGCGGTCGTGCTGGGGATCATCGGCCTGCGGGGGCTCGGCAAAGTGCCGTCCTGGTGGCGGCGTGCAGCTCGTCGGCCTCACGACGGGAGCCGGCGATCGTCGTGAAGCCCATCTTGCCGTGCTCGGGGATGGCGCCGAGCAGGTGGAAGACGTTCCCGGTGCCGGTCGCGGCGTCGAAGCCGAGGCCGAGCCGTTCGGCGGTGCGCAGCACCTCGCCGGGGGAGCGGCCGCGCAGGCAGTCGGCCGAGCAGTTGTCGGTGGCCGTGTAGTACGTGGGCCGGTCGCCGGCCATCAGCAGGCCGGTGCCCGGGTCGTACCGGGCTCCGGTGACGAGCTGGGCTGCCCCGTACGGATGGGTGGTGCCGCCGATCCGCAGGTTGATCTCGCACAGCAGGGCCGCGTAGCCGGCGTCGGTCTTCATGGCGAAGAAGTCCATGCCGAACAGCCCGACCGCGCCCTTGCTCGCCAGGATGGCGGCGATCCGGTCGGCCGAGGCGCCCACCTCGGCGCGGTACTCCGGCGCGGCCGGGAACGTGCAGCCCTGGTAGACGTCGTTGTTGGCGCCGCCGAGCACCTGGTCGTGGGTGGCCAGCACCTCGTGGTGCCCGCCGGGCGAGATGCGGGCCAGCGCGCTGGGGAAGTACAGCGGCCGGTGCTCGATGAACTCCTCGACCACGGCGCCGCGCTCGGCGATCTTGGCGGTGAACGTCTCCCAGGTCTCGCCCGCGGCGGAGAAGCTGGTCGCGGCGCGGTCGCCTTTGGGCAGGATGGCGTTGCCGAGTCCCGAGTAGCCGTCGTTCAGCTTGAGGATGACGCGCTCGCCGGGCAGCGACTCGATGGCGTCCTCCAGCTCGGCGAGGGTGTGCAGGTCGCCGAAGCCGCGCGCCATGGGCACGCCCGCCATCGAGCCGAGCTCGCGCGAGCCGCTCTTGGAGCCGTAGTAGGCCAGCGCCGTGGCCGGGCCGTAGAGGGGCACGTTGAGTGACGAGGCGAGCTCCTCCTCCAGCTCGCTCAGCACGAACGGCACGATGAAGGCGTCGTCGTCGATCGCGGACCGCAGCCGGTCCATGACGTCGGGACGCGACAGTAACGTCCTGGTGAGCGGTTGCGCGTGCGGCTCGTCGAGGGTGATGAGCTCCAGCCGCTTGGCGGCCTCCTCCGGGTCGGGCAGGAAGCCGAGATAGTAGGCGACGATCTCTGGGTCGATCGGCGCGGACGAGAGGTAGACCACCTTGACCCCGGGCTCGCGCAGGGTCAGCAGCAGGAAGAGCAGGCGCTCCTCGTAGCACCGCGCTCCCGTGATGCGGCGGAGCTCGTCCTGCGGCAGGGAGAGCGAGGGTACGACCACCAGGGTCCCCTCGCCCGGCTCGAAGATGCTCAACCTGGCATACTTCTCCCCGAACGGGATATTAGTGATCATATTGCGAGTGAAACACGCATTCTTCTCAAATGCAGCAATCGCCGGAGTGTCATGACCATGACAGAAGGTGACAGCATTCGTCATGGCGGAGCACGTTTGGGATGCCCGGCTCGGGGTCAGGATTTAATGATCCCTTGTGACTATTTTCGGGCCACGCCGGATGGTCACAGTCCGTGACGACCCGTGGTTACGGGCATGCAGGCGGCTAACTTTTGGTGTAGTTGTCGGCGCGAACGCTCACGAGAGCGATAAAGTCGAAGCATCGCCGGGCCCGTGGCTGATCGCCATGTTCCCGGCTGAAGCCGCCCTCTTCGGGAGACGGCGGAGAGTCGCGCCCCCGTGTCGATGAGCTGCTCGGAACGGACAGCCGCCACTGAGGGACAAATGACGAAAGACGGCGCTATTAGGCCGTGCGGCGTTGGGCAGTGGTGATCGCACGGCATGGGACGGGATGGTGACTGATGCAGGGACGTGAGCTTCGAGGGGAACTCGACGCGTTCCTGGCGGGGATCGAGCAGGACCTGGTGGCCTTCCGCCGTGATCTGCACATGCACCCCGAGCTGGCCTTCGCCGAATACCGCACGACGCAGCGGATCGCCGAGCGGCTCAGCGCCGCCGGGCTGGTCCCCTCGGTGCTGCCGCGCGGCACCGGGCTGATCTGCGACGTGGGCCGGGGCGACGGCCCGACAGTGGCACTGCGCGCCGACATCGACGCGCTCCCGCTCCAGGACGAGAAGGAGCTGCCCTACCGCTCCACCGTGCCCGGCTCCTGCCACGCGTGCGGGCACGACGTGCACACCACGGTCCTGCTCGGCACCTCGCTCTTCCTGGCCCAGCAGGCCGCCGCCGGGCTGCTGCCCGGCCGGGTGCGCCTGATCTTCCAGCCCGCCGAGGAGCTGCCCGGCGGCGCCCTGGAGGTCATGGCGCAGGGCGGCATCAGCGGCGTCGACCGCATCTTCGGCCTGCACTGCGACCCGCGCGTGGACGTCGGACAGATCGGCCTCAAGTCGGGCCCGATCACCTCGGCCTGCGACAAGCTGACGATCCGGGTCTCCGGCCCCGGCGGCCACACCGCCAGGCCGCACCTCACCGCCGACCTGGTGTTCGCGCTCGCCAAGATCCTCACCGAGCTGCCCGCCGCACTGTCGCGCCGGGTCGACCCGCGCTCCTCGCTCAGCCTCGTGTGGGGCCGCGTGTCGGCGGGCTCTGCCGCCAACGCCATCCCCGACGACGGCGTGGCCGAGGGCACCGTGCGCTGCCTCGACGAGAACGCCTGGCACGCCGCCCCCGACCTGATCAAGTCGCTGCTGGAGTCGGTCGCCGGCGCCTACGGCGTCGAGGCGACGATGGACTACACGCGCGGCGTGCCGCCCGTGGTCAACGATGACGGCTGCGTGGAGATGCTGACCGAGGCGGCCCAGCGGGCGCTCGGCCCGGGCGCGGTGGTGCCCACCCAGCAGTCGCTCGGCGGCGAGGACTTCGCCTGGTACCTGGAGTCGATCCCCGGCGCGTTCGCCAGGCTCGGCACCCGCTCCCCGGAGTCCGGCATCACCTACGACATCCACCAGGGCACGTTCGACGTGGACGAGCGGGCCATCGCCATGGGCGTGCGCCTCATGGCGACGACCGCGCTCACCGCCCTGTTCGAGGGCACCCGCCTCCCGGCCGCGGACGAGATCACCTCCGCCCTGGCCTGAGGCGGGCCGTCACGGCAGCCGGCCGAAGACCACCGGCAGCTTCACCGACGAGCGGCCCGGCGACACCGTGACCTTGGTGCCCGCCGGGTAACGCAGCGTGTAGTCGTGGTCCGTCGAGATGATCACCACGCCGATCCGGTGCCCCTTCTTGAACAGGTGGTCCTGCGGCTGGAGATCCCACGTGAAGCCGTACTCGCGGCCCGGCCTCACGGGCTCGCTGCGGTCCTCCCGGTGCCGGTTGCGCACGTCCAGCCACCCCCGCGTGACGATCCTGTACGGGGTCACCGCCGTGCCCAGCGTGCGCAGGGCGGTGCAGCCGGTGTCACCCGGGACGCCCTGGCCGTAGCAGAGCGTCTCGCCGGTCGGCACCAGCCTGCCGTCGGGCCGCGTGTCCGTCCCGTAGTCGACCAGCAGGGCGGTCAGGTACGGCGTGGCGCCGTCGCGCATCGAGGCCCGCACCGAGATCGTCGGCGTGCCGGAGATCCGCACGTCGGCGGGCAGCGGGGCCGTCAGGTAGGCCAGCCGGTTCGGGTCCGCCGCGGGCGCGGTCCCGGCCAGGTCCTCGGCCGTGCGGGTCTTCTGGTCGGTGTACGACTCGCGCGCCGACCAGGGGCGGGGCAGCAGGCCGAGCTTGCCGCCCGAGCCCATCCACAGCCGCACCGGGTGGGCGCCCGGCAGCGGCCAGGAGGCGTGCCGCCCCCACTGCCCGGCGGCGATCTCCACGTCGGCCTGCGGCTCACGCGTGACGCCGCTGTCGAGCCCGTACAGCCAGTGGTCGAACCAGCCGTGGAGCTGGCGCAGCCACTCGGCGGTGCGCAGGCTGAACGGGTTCATGTGGGTGCCCTGGTGCAGCCAGATCTTGCGCGGCACGTTCCGCTCGGCCAGGGCCTGCCACCACTGGGCGGCCTGCTTGGTCTTGACGTTCCAGTCGTTGAGCCCGTGCACCAGGAAGACGCTGGCCCGGACCTTGTCCACGTCGTTGAGGTAGTTGCGGGCGTCCCAGAACGGGCTGTAGTCGCCGCTGACGCGGTCCTGGGCCGCCGCCAGGCCGTCGATCACCGGGCCGCACACCGCCTGGCCGTCCTGCCTGGTCAGCACGAACTTGGCGAGCACGTCGGCGTCCTCGCCCTGGAAGCCGCCGGGGGCGAGCACGCCGCCGTTGGCCCGGTAGTAGTCGTACCAGGAGGAGATCGCGGCGATGGGCACGATCGTCTCCAGGCCCTCGACGCCGGTCGCGGCGACGGCGTTGGGCAGGGTGCCGTTGTAGGAGACGCCGATCATGCCGACCTTGCCGGTGGACCAGGTGGCCTCGACCGGGGCGCCGTTCGCGTCGAAGCCCTTGGCGCGGCCGTTGAGCCAGTCGATGGCGGCCTTCGGCCCGGCGGTCTCGTTGCGGTCGCCGGTGGTCGGGCAGCCGGTGGCCCGGCCGCTGCCCACGTTCTCGACCAGGGCTATGGCGTAGCCGCGGGGCAGGAAGTAGTTGTCGTAGTAGCCGGCGAACGGCTCACTGGCGAGCTTGTCCGCGTGCGAGCGCAGCGTGGGCAGCGGGTTGCCGTCCTCGTCCACGTCGACGGGGTGGTTGGGGACGTCGTTGACGCCGGAGAAGTACGGGCTGGCCTCCATGATCACGGGGACCTTGAGCCCCTGGTCGGTCTCCTTGGGACGCAGGATGTCGACGGCGACCCGGTCGGGCCGGCCGTCGTGGTCACTGTCGGTGCCTTCGACCTCGACGAAGACGGTCTGTTTGACGGCGTCCGCGCGGGAGAAGACCGGTTGGGTGGCGTTCCCCTCCACGCTGATGGCGGGGGTGTCCGCCGCGACGGGCCCGCTGGTCAGTCCCAGGACGAGGACCGCGGCCAGCGGCACGGCGATGGCCTTCCAAGGGTGCATGGCAGAGCTCCAGACGACTTTTCCGCCGGTTGGCGGGAATCCCTGCCATGATCGATCGGCGGTCACCGGCTGGCGAGGCCCAAAATTCGGCAAAGCTTGCCGGCCGCCACCTGAGCGGACGGGCCCGGAAATCAGGTCACGGACGCGCTTGATGTCGATAACGGAGCGGTTGCGACCCTGTGTGCTGGTTTGGTATGCCCTGGTCAACCAACTATCTTCCGTGCAGGGTTGCCGTACGTTTCTTCGCGCCTGCGATGAAGTTCGACGGCGGGGAAATGGAAGGGAGTCGCCTTGCTCAGCAAGCGATTCGGCAGGTTGGCGACCGGCACGCTGGCCGGTGCCATGCTCATGGCGGCCGCGGCTTGTGGTGGTGGCAGCACGGGCGGGGAGACCACGGCGAGCACGTCGCCCGGCACGGAGACCAACGCTCCGGCGGCGAGCGGCCTGAAGGTCGGCCTCGCGTTCGACATCGGCGGTCGCGGTGACAAGTCGTTCAACGACGCCGCCTACGCCGGCCTGGAGAAGGCCAAGGCCGAGCTCGGCGCCGACATCAAGGAACTGAGCCCCGCCGCCGACGGCTCCAACCGCGCCGAGCTGCTGACCCAGCTCGTCGACGCGGGCTACAACCCGATCATCGGCGTGGGCTTCGCCTACGGCGAGGACATCAAGAAGGCCGCCGAGGAGAACCCGGACGTGCAGTTCGCGGTCGTCGACTCGGCCTCGAACGCGGCCAACGTCACCGGCCTGCTGTTCGCCGAGGAGCAGGGCTCCTACCTGGCGGGCGTCGCCGCGGCGACCAAGGCCAAGAGCGGCCACGTCGGCTTCGTCGGCGGCGTCGAGAACGACCTGATCAAGAAGTTCGAGGCGGGCTTCGTGGCCGGCGTCAAGTCGGTCAAGGCCGACGCCAAGATCGACGTCAAGTACCTGACGCCCGACGGCGACTTCACCGGCTTCCGCGCCCCCGACAAGGGCAAGGTCGCGGCCGAGAAGATGTTCCAGGACGGCGCCGAGGTCGTCTACCACGCCGCCGGTGACTCCGGCCTGGGCGTGTTCCAGGCGGCTGCCGCGGCCAAGAAGAAGGCCATCGGCGTCGACTCCGACCAGCGCCAGACCGTCACCGAGCCCGAGCTGCAGGAGGTCATCATGACCTCGATGCTCAAGCGCGTGGACGTCGGCGTCTTCGAGTACATCAAGGCGTTCCAGGGCGGCGCCAAGGGCGGCAGCGACATCGTCTACGACCTCAAGGTCGACGGCGTGGGCCTGTCCACCACCGGCGGCGAGATCGACGACATCCAGGACAAGATCGACGCTGCCAAGAAGGACATCGTCGACGGCAAGATCACGGTTCCGGCCAAGCCGTAACCTGGGTAGGAACCATCGACCGAGGGCCCGAGTCCCGAGACCCGGGCCCTCGGGCATATCTGCCAGGCTCTAGGAGAAACCGAATGAGCGGCCGATGAACGCCGAGACGCCCGCCGTACAACTGGAGGGCATCACCAAGCGCTTCCCCGGCGTGGTGGCCAACCACGACATCTGCATCACCGTCCAACCCGGCACGGTGCACGCGATCGTCGGGGAGAACGGCGCCGGCAAGTCGACCCTGATGAAGATCCTGTACGGGATGCAGAAGCCGGACGAGGGCACCATCAAGGTCAACGGCCGGGAGGTGGCCTTCCGCACCCCGAGCGACGCCATCGACGCCGGCATCGGCATGGTGCACCAGCACTTCATGCTGGCCGACAACTTCACCGTGCTGGAGAACATCGTCCTGGGCGCCGAGCCGCGCAAGGCCGGCGTCATGCTCGACGCGGGCCGGGCGCGGGCGCGGATCAACCAGCTCGCCGAGAGCCACGGGCTGCGCGTCGACCCCGACCGGCTGGTCGAGGACCTCGGCGTCGGCGACCGCCAGCGCGTGGAGATCCTCAAGGTCCTCTACCGGGGCGCGCGCATCCTCATCCTCGACGAGCCGACCGCGGTCCTCGTGCCGCAGGAGGTCGAGGAGCTCTTCGAGAACCTGCGCGAGCTCACGGCCGGCGGCCTCACCGTCATCTTCATCTCCCACAAGCTCGACGAGGTGCTCAGCATCGCCGACGCGATCACCGTGATCCGGCGCGGCACCACCGTCGCCAGCGTCGACCCGGCCGACGTGACCGCCCGGCAGCTCGCCGAGCTCATGGTCGGCAGCGAGCTGCCCACGCCCGAGACGCGCGAGTCCACGGTGACCGACACGGTCGCGCTGCGCGTGTCCCACCTGACCCTGGAGGCCGACGGGCGGGCGCTCCTGGACGACGTGTCGTTCGACATCCGCAAGGGCGAGATCCTCGGCATCGCCGGGGTCGAGGGCAACGGCCAGTCCGAGCTCATCGAGGCCATCATGGGCATGCGCCCGGTGAGCGGCGCCGTCGAGCTCGCCGAGCAGGACATCTCCGCCTGGTCCACGCTCAGGCGGCGCGAGGCCGGCATCGGCTACATCCCGGAGGACCGCCACCGGCAGGGCCTGCTGCTGGAGGCGTCGCTCTGGGAGAACCGGGTGCTCGGCCACCAGACCAGGCGGCCGTCCCGCTCCGGCATCTGGATCAACCGGCGGGCCGCCAGGTCCGACACCCAGCGCATCGTCGACACGTACGACGTCCGCACGCCCGGCGTCGACACGCTGGCGCTCGCGCTGTCGGGCGGCAACCAGCAGAAGCTCATCGTCGGCCGCGAGATGAGCGGCGAGCCGAAGTTCCTCATCGCCGCCCACCCGACCCGCGGCGTCGACGTGGGCGCGCAGGCCGCCATCTGGGACCACCTGCGCGAGGCCCGCGCGGCCGGGCTGGCCGTGCTGCTCATCTCGGCGGACCTCGACGAGCTGATCGGGCTGTCCGACACGCTGCAGGTCATCTACCGGGGACGGCTCGTGGCCCGCCTCGACCCGTCCGACGTGACCCCGGAACGGCTGGGCGGATACATGACCGGCGCCATCACCGGCACGAAGGAGACGTGATGCCCGCAGGGCTCTATCGGGCATTGCTCACCGTGGCGGGCGCGATCATCGCCATCCTGGTGGCCATCGGCATCAGCAGCGTGGCGATCGTCGCGGCCGGGGCGAACCCCGGCGACGCGCTCGCCGCGTTCTTCGACTTCGGCGCGCGGGAAAGCTCGGTGTCCAACAGCATCGCCCGGATGCTGAACCGGGCCGTGCCGCTGTTCCTGGCCGGTCTGGCGGTGGCCGTCGGCTTCCGCATGAACCTCTTCAACATCGGCGTCGAGGGCCAGTACCGGATCGCGGCCGTCTGCGCCGCCTACGTCGGCTCGACGTTCGTGGCTCCCGCCCCGATCCAGATCACGGTGATCATCGTGGTGGCGGCGGCCGTCGGCGGCTTCTACGCGCTGATCCCGGCCGTGATGAAGGTGACCCGGGGGGTGAACGAGGTCATCTCCACGATCATGCTGAACTACATCGCGATCAACCTGGCGGCCTTCCTCGTCCGCGGCCCCTTCGCCGGCGAGCGCGCCAAGGGGCAGCTCACCACGACCACCCCGGTCCTGCCCGAGTCGGCCTGGTTCCCGAACATGAACTGGCTGCTGGAGGCGGTCGGCCTGCCCGCGCCACGCGGCGGCGGCGTGTGGGGCTTCCTGCTCGTGGCCGTCGTCGTCGGCGTGGCCCTCTGGGTGGTGCTGGAGCGGACCAAGTTCGGCTTCGACGTCAAGGCCAGCGGCCTGAACCCGACGGCCGCGTTCGCCTCCGGCATCGGCCCGAAGCGCATGGTCATCTCCGCCATGGTGCTCTCCGGCGGCATCGCCGGACTGATCGGCCTGCCCGAGATCCTCGGCGACCAGCACGCCTTCGGCACCAACTTCACCCCCGGCCTCGGCTACCTCGGCATCGCGGTCGCGCTGCTGGGCCGTAACAGCCCCTGGGGCATCGCGGTGGCCGCGCTCCTGTTCGCCTTCCTGGACCGGGCCCAGGGGCCGCTGCAGTTCGCCGAGGTGCCGCCCTCCGTGATCACGATCATGCAGGGCACCATCGTGCTCCTCGTGGTCATCGCCAACGAGATCACCAGCAGGATCGCGCTGCGGCGCGAGGAACGGCGCGCGGCGCGAGAGCTCGGAAAGGTGAGCGCATGACCACCCTCGCCGGATCGAGCAGGATCCGCAAATACCACCTGGCGCTGATCGGCGTCGCGCTGCTGCTCATGCTGATGTCGCTGGTCCGGATCATCGCCGGGACCGACGACATCACCTCCTCCGGCGTGATCGGGGCGGCGCTGCTGTTCTCGGTGCCGATCGGGCTGGCCGGGCTCGGCGGCCTCTGGGCCGAGCGGGCGGGCGTGGTCAACATCGGCCTCGAAGGCATGATGGTGCTCGGCACCTGGTTCGCCGGCTGGGCCGGCTACCAGTGGGGTCCGGTGGCCGCGCTGCTGGCCGGGCTGATCGCGGGCGCGCTCGGCGGCCTGCTGCACGCCATCGCGACCGTCACGTTCGGCGTCGACCACATCATCAGCGGCGTCGCCATCAACCTGCTCGGGCCGGGCGTCACCCGCTTCCTGTCGGAGGTCCTCTACAAGGAGGGCTCCCCGGCCAACCAGGCGGGCGCCGGCATCACCACCTCGCCGCCGGTCTCGGGGGAGGCGTGGGAGTTCAGCCTGCCCCTGCTGTCCGACGGGCCCGACTGGCTGGGCTCGCTGGAGAAGACGCACTGGTTCCTGCTCTCCGACGTGGCCGGCATCCTGCGCGGGCTCACCCACGACGTCAACGTGCTGGTGATCCTGGCCGTGCTGATGCTGCCGCTGACGTTCTTCGTGCTCTGGCGCACCGCGTTCGGGCTGCGGCTGCGCTCGGCGGGCGAGAACCCGTGGGCGGCCGAGTCGCTGGGCGTGAACGTCCTGCGGATCAAGTATCTGGCCGTGGTCATCTCCGGCGCGTTCGCCGGGCTGGGCGGCGTGTTCCTGGTGTTCGTCAGCGACAAGTACGTCGAGGGGCAGTCGGCGGGCCGTGGCTTCATCGGCCTGGCCGCCATGATCTTCGGCAACTGGCGGCCGGGCGGGCTGGCCACGGGCGCGGCCCTGTTCGGCTACGCCGACGCCCTCCAGCTCCGCAGCCAGGGCGCGGTCACCTCGTTCCTGCTGTTCGGCGCGATCCTGCTGCTGATCTATCTGATCGTCAGGGCCCGCCGGATGCTGACGGCCGGGCAGTCCGCCCGCGAGTACACGACGATGGCGGCCGCCGCGGCCGGCATGGTCGTGCTGATCTGGCTGTGGCTGACCGTCGACAGGCTGCCGAACGAGTTCGTGTTCATCACGCCGCACGTGCTTACCCTGCTCGTGCTCCTGGTGGCGTCGCAGCGGCTGCGCATGCCCAAGGCCGACGGCGTGATCTATCGACGGGGGGAGCAGCATTGAGCATCGACTGGGAGGCGCTGCGCGCGGAGGCCGCGGAGGCCATGCGCCACGCCTACGCGCCCTACTCCAAGTTCCCCGTGGGCGCCGCCGCCCTGGTGGACGACGGGCGGATCGTCACGGGCTGCAACGTGGAGAACGCCTCCTACGGGGTGGGCCTGTGCGCGGAGTGCGGGCTGGTGTCGGCGCTCCAGGCGTCCGGCGGGGGCAGGCTGGTGGCCTTCACCTGCGTGGACGGCCACGGCGAGCTGCTCATGCCGTGCGGGCGCTGCCGGCAGCTCCTGTACGAGTTCGGCGGTGACGACCTGCTGGTCGAGACCGTCGACGGGCCGCTGCCGATGGCGCGGATCCTGCCGTACGCGTTCGGCCCCGTCGACCTGTCCAGGATGGCGTGATGGACGCGATCGAGGTCATCGTCGCCAAGCGCGACGGCGGCGAGCTGAGCGCGGCCCAGATCGACTGGGTGATCCACGCCTACGTGCGCGGTGAGGTCGCCGACGAGCAGATGTCGGCGCTGGCCATGGCGATCCTGCTCAACGGCATGAACCGGCGCGAGATCGCCGGCTGGACGCAGGCCATGATCCGCTCCGGCGAGCGCATGGACTGGTCGGAGCTGGACCGGCCGACGGCCGACAAGCACTCCACGGGCGGCGTCGGCGACAAGATCACGCTGCCGCTGGCGCCGCTGGTCGCCGCCTGCGGCGCGTACGTCCCGCAGCTGTCGGGCCGCGGCCTCGGCCACACCGGCGGCACGCTGGACAAGCTGGAGTCGATCCCGGGCTGGCGGGCGTCGCTGTCCAACGACGAGATGCTCGGCGTGCTGCGCGCGGCCGGCGCGGTGATCTGCGCCGCCGGCTCCGGGCTGGCCCCCGCCGACAAGAAGCTGTACGCGCTGCGCGACGTCACCGGCACGGTCGAGTCCATCCCGCTCATCGCCTCGTCGATCATGTCGAAGAAGATCGCCGAGGGCACCGGGTCGCTGGTGCTCGACGTCAAGGTGGGCTCGGGCGCGTTCATGAAGACGCCGGAGCGGGCCCGCGAGCTGGCCGAGACCATGGTGGCGCTGGGCACCGACGCGGGCGTGCGCACGGTCGCGCTGCTGACCGCGATGGACCGGCCGCTGGGCCGGGCCGTGGGCAACGCCCTGGAGGTCGAGGAGTCGGTCGAGGTCCTGGCGGGCGGCGGGCCGTCCGACGTCGTGGAGCTGACCGTACGGCTGGCCAGGGAGATGCTGGAGGCCGCCGGGGTGTCGGGCAAGGACCCTGCCGACGCGCTGCGTGACGGGTCGGCCATGGACGCCTGGCGGACGATGGTCGGCGCCCAGGGCGGCGACCCGGACGCGCTGCTGCCGCGCGCGGCCGAGACGATGACGGTGGACGCCCCGGAGTCGGGGGTGCTCACCCGGCTCGACGCCTACGCGGTCGGGCTGGC
This sequence comes from Nonomuraea sp. NPDC023979, assembly GCF_040639085.1. Classification (NCBI taxonomy): domain Bacteria; kingdom Bacillati; phylum Actinomycetota; class Actinomycetes; order Streptosporangiales; family Streptosporangiaceae; genus Nonomuraea; species Nonomuraea sp. NPDC023979. The sequence continues at coordinate 561,727 of NZ_JBEZZG010000002.1, read as the reverse complement.
GGCCTGGCGGCTCGGCGCGGGCCGGGCGCGCAAGGAGGACCCGGTGTCGGCGGGCGCGGGCATCACGCTGCACGCCAAGCCGGGCGACCTGGTCAGGGCGGGGCAGCCGCTGCTGACGCTGCACGCCGACGAGACGAGCCGCTTCGAGCGGGCGCTGGAGGCGCTGCGCGGCGGCTACGAGGTCGGACCGGCCGCGGGGGAGACCCTGCCGCTGATCATCGACCGGATCACCGCCTAGACGGACACCGCGGGCGCGTCGTCGAAGATCGAGGAGAGGACGGCGCGCTGGGTGGGGAGGGCTGCCGCGTGCCGGGCGCGGCCCTCCTCGGTGATGCACACGAACACGCCGCGCCGGTCGGAGTCGCACGCGCCGCGGCTGACGAGCGCGGACTTCTCCAGCCTGGCCACCACGCGCGAGAGCGCGCTCTGGCTCAGGTGGACCTCGTCGCACAGCTCCTGGATGCGCAGCTTTCTGTCGTGGTGGACCATCCGGTCGAGCACCTCGAACTCGCTGGGCCCCAGGCCGTGCTTGTCGCCCAGCTCCCGCTCCAGCATGCACATCGCCTTGGCGTGCTTCGCCAGGACGTAATGCCAGGTGCCGACCACGTGCGCCTCGTCCATGACGCGGAGATTACCACTAGGCGAAAAATCATGCAATGGAATTAAATGCGCTTGCATTAGATGCGAGTGCATGTAATCTTTCCGTCCATGTCCTCTTCCTCCACCCGGTGGAGCGCGCTCGCCGTGCTCTGCGCAGTGATCTTCCTTGACGCCCTGGACGTGTCGATGGTCGGCGTGGCGCTGCCCTCCATCCAGCACGAGCTGGGGCTCTCCACCTCTTCTCTGCAGTGGGTTGTCAGCGGCTACGTGCTCGGATACGGCGGTCTTCTACTGCTCGGGGGCAGGACCGCCGATCTGCTGGGGCGGCGCAGGGTGTTCCTGGTCGCACTGGCGGTCTTCGCCGTGGCGTCGCTGCTGGGTGGCCTGGTGAACGACGGGGCGCTGCTCATCGCCGCCCGCTTCATCAAGGGCGTCGGCGCGGCCTTCACCGCCCCGGCCGCGTTGTCGATCATCACCACCACGTTCCCGGAAGGACCGCTGCGCAACAAGGCACTGAGCATCTTCACCGCCTGCGGCGCCAGCGGCTACTCGCTCGGCCTGGTGTTCTCCGGACTGCTCACCCAGCTCGACTGGCGCCTCACGATGCTGATGCCGGTGCCCGTCGCCGTCATCGCGCTGATCGCCGCGATCAAGGTGCTGCCGCGCAACGCCGAGGAGCGCGCCGATGGCGGCCACGACCTCATCGGCGCTGTGCTGATCACCGCCTCGATGCTGCTGCTCGTCTTCACCGTGGTCCAGGCGCCGGAAGCCGGCTGGTCCTCCGTCCGCACGATCGGCTCGCTGGTCGCCGTCGCCGCCCTGCTCGGCCTGTTCGTGCTCACCGAGCTCAGGCTCAAGCACCCGCTCGTCCGACTCGGCATCCTCCGCTCCGGGCCGCTCGTGCGGGCCAACCTCGGGCTCGTCGTCCTCATGGGCTCGTACGTGGCCTTCCAGTTCGTCGCCATGCAGTACTTCCAGAACCTGCTCGGCTGGTCCGCGCTCGGCACCGCGCTGGCGTTCCTGCCGGCGGGCCTGCTCGTGGCGGTCACCTCGACCAAGATGGGCGACTTCGCCGACCGGTTCGGCACCGGCAAGCTCATCGTCGTCGGCGCGGCCGCGCTGGCCGGCGGCTACGCGATGTTCCTCGGCATCTCCCGCACGCCCGGCCTCTTCACCCTGGTCATCCCCGGCATGCTGCTGCTCGGCATCGCGTTCGCGCTGTCGTTCCCGGCCCTCAACATCCAGGCCACCAACGGCGTCTCCGACGACGAGCAGGGCCTCGCCTCCGGGCTGCTCAACACCTCCGGCCAGGTCGGCGGCGCGATCGTGCTCGCCGTGGTGACCGCGGTGCTCACCTCCGGCGGCGGCGAGATCTCCATCGGCTCGCTGCGCGCGGCCATCCTCGTCTCCCTGGTGCTCGCCGTCGCCGGACTGGCCCTTTCGGCCGCCGGACTGCGCGACCGCAAGCGGGCCGCCGCCGTGCCCGAGGCGAAAGCGTACGAGGTGGTGTGACCCGGACATTCGCCTGACGTCGGCCCATGCCGATCCGTTATCGGTGCGAGCTTCGCGCGGCCGTCCCCGGGAATCTTGGTGGCATGAACGCGTCACCGGGATTGAGGGCGGCCGCGGCGTGCGTGTGCGGGCTGATGCTCGTGGCGTGCGGCGCGCGGGGCACGGGCACGGGCACAGGCACGGCCACCGTGGAGCCGCCGTCGAGCCAGGGGAGCTCGGCGACGGCCACGTCCGCCGCGGCCGACCTGCCGACCAGCACCTCCGAGGTGGCCGTCGACCGCGCCGGGGCCCAGCCCGCGCTCGTCACCGGGGTGCGCGCCGGGCGCCACGACGGGTTCGACCGGGTGGTCGTCGACTTCGCCGGCTCGCTGCCCGGCTACACCGCCCAGTGGGCCGACGAACTCGTCCAGGACGGCTCCGGCACCCCCATCGACCTGGGCGGCGGGCTGGCCCTGCACCTGCTGCTCACCCCCGCCGACGCGCACACCGAGGACGGCACGCCCACCTGGACCGACGGGCCCGACGCCGGGTCGCTGGAGGCCGTCACCCGCATCGTCAAGACCGGCGACTTCGAAGGCCGCGTCGGCATCGCGCTGATCATGCCGGGGCGCACGGCGTTCCGCGTGAAGGAATACTCCGGGCCCAGCCGCCTGGTCGTGGACGTGCGACACTGACCTCGTGGTGAGAAAGATCGAAGGACCCACCCGGATCCCGGTGCCCGGCGGCAAGACCATCGACGAGCACGTCGGCCGCGTCAACAGCGGCGACGAGGCCGTCTCCATCGCGCACATGGTCGCCCCGCCCGGCTGGGACGAGCCCGCCCAGACGCCCGCCTTCACCGAATACACCGTCGTCCTGCGCGGCACCGTCCGCGTCGAGCACGACGGCGGCGTCACCGAGGTGACGGCCGGGCAGACGCTCGTGACCGAGCCGGGCGAGAAGATCCGCTACAGCACCGGCGACGAGGGCGCCGAATACATCGCGGTCTGTCTGCCCGCCTTCAGCCCCGAGTCCGTCAACCGCGACTCCTAGCCCCATATCATGGGCGGATGAGCCCCACGTACGAGGAGATCCGGCGCGCGCCCAAGGTGCTGCTGCACGACCATCTCGACGGTGGTCTCCGGGCTGAGACCATCGTGGAGCTGGCGCGCGAGAGCGGTTACGACCGGCTGCCGGCCGACGACCCTGACGAGCTGCGGCGCTGGTTCGAGGAGGCGGCCGACTCCGGGTCGCTGGAGCGCTACCTGGAGACGTTCGCCCACACCGTCGGCGTCATGCAGACCCGCGAGTCGCTGGTGCGGGTGGCCGCCGAGTGCGCGGCCGACCTGGCCGACGACGGCGTCGTCTACGCCGAGGTGCGCTTCGCGCCCGAGCAGCACACCACCCGCGGGCTGAGCCTCGACCAGGTCGTCCAGGCCGTCCTGGACGGGTTCCGGCAGGGCTCCGAAGGGCGCGGCATCCGCATCGGCACGCTGCTGACCGCGATGCGCCACCAGGCCCGCTCCATGGAGATCGCCGAGCTGGCCGTGCGCTACCGCGACGTGGGCGTGGCCGGATTCGACATCGCCGGCGCCGAGGCGGGCTACCCGCCCACGCGCCACCTCGACGCGTTCGAATACCTCCAGCGGGAGAACGCGCACTTCACCATCCACGCCGGCGAGGCGTTCGGGCTGCCGTCGATCTGGCAGGCCATCCAGTGGTGCGGCGCCGACCGGCTCGGCCACGGCGTACGCATCATCGACGACATCACCGTGGCCGGCGACGGCTCCGCCAAGCTCGGCAGGCTGGCCGCCTACGTGCGCGACAAGCGCATCCCGCTGGAGATGTGCCCCACCTCCAACCTGCAGACCGGGGCCGCCGCCTCCATCGCCGAGCACCCGATCGGGCTGCTGCGCCGGCTCCACTTCCGCGTCACGGTCAACACCGACAACCGGCTGATGAGCTCCACGACCGTCTCGCGGGAGTTCGCCAAGCTGGTCGAGGCGTTCGACTACGGGTGGGACGACCTGCAGTGGTTCACGGTCAACGCGATGAAGTCCGCGTTCCTGCCGTTCGACGAGCGGCTGGCGCTGATCAACGGCGTGATCAAGCCCGGGTTCGCGCGGCTGAAGTGGCAGCCGTGAAAGAGGTCTTCCGGTCCAAGACCGCGTTCGTGCTCGGCTGGGTGTGGGTGGCGTTCGTCGCCTTCAACGTGTGGGACCTGACCGCCCGCTACAACGGCAAGGCGTCGATGGTGGCGCTGGCCGTGCTGGGCGTGCTCACCGCGCTCGTCTACGTCGTCGCCATCCGCCCCGCCACCGTGTTCACCGAGCAGGGGCTGGTCGGGCGCAACCCGCTGCGCACGACGGTGGTGCCGTGGGCGTCGGTGCGGGAGGTCACGGTCTCCCACTCGATCAACGTCGACCACGGCGAGGGCCGCGTGCTGCGGCTGTGGACCCCGATGAGCTCGGCCCGCGAGCGCGCCAGGGCCCAGCGCCGTGGCCAGGCGGTCAAGCAGCGCGGCCGGTTCAGGACCGAGCCGACGCTGACCAAGGGCGAGCAGGCCGCCGCCCAGGCGTTCTCCGGCAAGACGCACGCCGACTGGGTGGGCGAGCAGATCAGCGACCGCGCCGACAAGGCCAGGATCCGCAACGAGGAGCCCGGCCCCGCCCGCGCCACCTGGGCCTACGACTCGCTGGCGATCGGCGTCGTGGCCCTGGTGCTGGTGGTCGCCGCCCTGCTCGTGCCCTGACCGGCCGCGCTCACCGCCTGCGCCGGTTGACGAAGCGTTCCATGCCCGCCCGGGCGATCCCGGAGTCCTCGACCTGGCGGGCTGCCCGCGTCTCGGCGGCGAAGGCGCGCTCGACCTCCTCCAGCGACGGGCGCAGCAGCCTGAGGTGCACCTCGGTGGCCGTGCCGGGCAGCGTCCAGCGGTGCACCAGGCCGATCGCCGTGTCGACCAGCGTGTCCGCCTCGACGACCTCGTCCAGCAGGCCGAGCGAGTGAGCCTCGGTGGCGCTCAGCCGCGCCGAGCCGAGCACCAGCCCCAGCGCCCGGCCGCCGACCAGGCGGCGCAGCAGATGGCTGGCGCCGTTGGAGATCGACAGCCCGATGTGGTTCTCCGGCAGGAAGAACTCGGCCGACGGCGTGCCCAGCCGGGCGTCGAAGCAGAGCGTCCACTCCGCCGCGCCGCCCACGGCCAGCCCGTTGACGGCCGCCACCACCGGCACCCTGGCCTCCAGCACGGCCCTGGTCAGGTCGTGGAAGAGCTCGACCTCGTCGATCAGCGACAGCCCGACGGCCTGGTCGATGTCCTCGCCCGCCGAGAACGCCCGCCCGGCGCCGGTGACGACGACGCCCCGGGCCGCCTTGCCATCCCCGTGCTCGCGCACCGCCGCGGCGAGCTGCCGCCGCATGCCGGCGGTCAGCGCGTTGAGCTTCCCGGGCCGCTGGAGGGTGATCACCGCCACCTCGTCCCGTACGGTCACGTCGATCATGCTCGCTCCTTGTCCGACGGCAGGGTTACGCGGAACGCGCCCGTCCGCTGGTCGGGGCGCATCAGGTGGCGCTTCTCGATCCGCGCCGAAGGGGTCAGCCGGAAGCCGTCGACGAACTCGACGAACGCCGGCACCTTGAACGGGGCCAGCCGCCGCGCGGCGTGCTCGGCCACGCTCGCCGCGGTCGGCCCGCTCGCCTCATAGCCCGGCCTGAGCTGGACGAACGCCTTGGGCAGCTCGCCGAACAGCTCGTCGGGCACCGGCACCAGGGCGACGTTCAGCACCGCCGGGTGCTCGCCCAGCACCCGCTCGACCTCGGCGCAGGAGATGTTCTCGCCGCCCCGGCGCACCATGTCCTTCAGCCGCCCGGCGTGCCGGATCTGCCCGTCGGGATTGCGTACGCCCAGGTCGCCGGTGTGGTACCAGCCGCCGCGGAAGGCGTGCGCGGTGGCCTCCGGGTGGTTCCAGTAGCCGGTCATCATCGGCTCGCCGCGCACCAGGATCTCGCCCGTCTCCTCGTCGAGCGTGACCTCCTTGCCGGGCGGCGGCAGGCCCATCGAGCCGGTGCCGACCTGGTCGCGGGCGTCCGGGGCGGACAGCAGGTCCGGGCCGCTCTCGGTGGACCCGTACAGCTCCCGCCAGGGCGCGCCCCAGCGCTCCTCGAAGGCGGCGTGCAGGCGCGGGGCGATGCCCGAGCACAGCACGAGGCGCATCCTGTTGTGCCGGTCCAGCGGGTCGGGCGGCTGCTTGTACATGAGCAGGGGCATCGTGCCCAGCACGTACGTGAGCGTCGCGCCGTGCTCGCGGGCCGAGCGCCAGAAGCCGGAGGCGGAGAAGCGGGGGAGGACGACCTGCGGGATGCCGCCCATCAGGCACAGCAGGGTCGTCCACTGGGGGTCCATGTAGGAGTACGCCTGGGCGATCAGCATCACGTCGTCGTCGCGCAGGTCCACCAGGTCGGCGACGACCCGGGCGGTGCGTAACCAGTAGGCGTGGGTGAGCATGCAGGCTTTGGGGAAGCCGGTGGTCCCCGACGTGTACTGAAAATTCGCCACATCGTTCGGGCTGGGCGATATTTCGGGGGCAGGGTGGGAGCCGGCGAGCGCGTCCAGGGTGTGCGCCACATGGCCGGCGCGCGAGACGTGCCCGGCGTGCTCCGCGCTGGTCACGGTGGCGACGGCGCCCGAGTCGCGGAGCACGTGCTCCAGGTCGGCCGCCCGGTAGCGGACGTTGACCGGGACGGTGACGGCCCCGGCCTTGAGGACGGCCAGCCAGCTCAGCGGCCAGCCCGGGACGTTGTCCAGCATGACGGCGACCCGGTCGCCGGGCCGGACGCCGGTGGCGGCCAGGGCCCCGGCCAGGCGGTCGCTCTCCGCGTGCACCTGGGCGAAGCTCAGCGAGACGTCGGGGAAGCGGAGGAACTCGCGGTCACCGAAGCGGGCGGCGGCCCACCGGACCAGGGCGGGGACGGTGTCGGGAACATCGGAGCGACGGTCAGCCATGCGGCGGCTCCCAGGGGAAGTCGGGCAGCAGGGAGAAGTCGGGCAGCAGGGACAGTCCGGGTGCGCGGACGGCGGCCAGGCCGATCGCCACGAACTCGGCGCACACCTGCTCCAGCGTGGAGTCGCCGTCGGGGCGGTACCACTCGCCGGTGCCGGTGCACATCGACATCAGGGCCAGGCGGGTCAGCTTCTGGTCGGCGACCCGGAACACGCCCGCCGCGACGCCGTCGGCCAGCGCCTGCCGCCAGAAGTCCTCGTACGCGTCGCGGAGGGCGATGATCTCGTCGTGGGCAGCGCCGCCGGGGGTGAGCGAGCGCAGTTCGCCGTCCATGACCCGGGTCGTCATGGGGTTGAGCGCGTGGATGGCGGTCAGTGAGCCGATGAGCAGCGCCAGCCGTTCGGCCGGGCCGCCGACGCCGGCCAGGAGGCGGCGGGTGGCGTCGATGAGGCCCCGGTGCCCGGCCTCCATCAGGTCGGCGAGCAGGGCTTCCTTGCTGGAAACGTGGTGGTAGACGCCGGCGTTGGTGAGGTTGACGGCCCTGGCCAGGTCCCTGACGCTCGTGGCGGCGTAGCCCTGCTCGGCGAACAGCCGCACGGCCGCCGCCCTGATCCGCAGGCCGGCATCGACATCCCGGGCAGTCTTCATGGGACCTACCGAACGTTCGGTTACGGTGATATTTCGCAGCATAACCTGTAGAGGTGGACTCTGACACCGTGTGAGGCCGTACATCTGGAGAGGTCATGTTCAGCATCGGAGACTTCGCCAGGCTCGGGCTCGTGTCGGTGCGCATGCTGCGGCACTACGACGCGATCGGGCTGCTGCGGCCCGCGCACGTGGACCCGGCCACCGGATACCGCTCCTACCAGGCCGCCCAGCTCGCGCGGCTCAACCGGCTCGTCGCGCTCAAGGACCTCGGCTTCACGCTGGAGCAGGTCAAGACGATCCTCGACGACAAGGTGAGCACCGAGGAGCTGCACGGGATGGTCCGGCTGCGCCGCGCCGAGCTGGAGGCGCGCATCAGCGCCGACCTGGCCAGGCTGCGCGGCGTCGAGTCGAGACTGCGCAGCATCGAGACCGAGGGCCGCATGGGGAGCGTCGAGGTCATCGTCAAGGAGGTGGCCCCGGTCCGGGTCGCCCAGCTCAGCGGCATGGCCGCCAGTTACGGGCCCGAGCACGTCGGGCCCGTCATCCAGCCGCTCTACCAGGAGCTCTGCGACCGGCTGGAGGCCGCCGGGCTGCCGATCGCCGGCCCGGGCATCGCCCACTACCAGGCCCGCGAGGACGGGACGGTGCTGACGCACGCCGCCTTCCCCGTCGCGGCCTGGCCCGGCACGCACGACGGGCTCCAGGTCGTGGACCTGCCCCGGCTGCCGGCCGCGGCGACGGTCATCCATCATGGTTCGATGGACCAGGTCGGCACCACCTACCAGGAGCTGGCCCACTGGATCGAGGACAACGGCCACCGCGCGCTCGACCTGGGCCGCGAGGTCTACCTGCACTGCCCGGACGACCTGGCCGAGTGGGTGACGGAACTGCAGATCGGGATCGAACCACATGGACCTGGACGGCCACCGCGCTGAGCTGACCGGCTACTGCTACCGGATGCTCGGCTCGGTGTACGAGGCCGAGGACGCGGTGCAGGAGACGCTGGCCAAGGCGTGGCGCGGCCGTGACCGGTTCGACCCGCTCCGGGGGCCGCTGCGGGCATGGCTGTTCCGCATCGCCACGAACGTCTGCCTCGACATGCTGCGCGGCAGCCGGCGCCGGGCCCTCGCCGCCGGCCTGGGCCCGGCCGCCGAGCCGGGCACGACCCTGGGGGAGCCGCTGCCGATCGAGTCATGGGTCTACCCGGTGCCCGACCGGCTGCTGGACCCGGCCGAGCTGGCGGTGTCGCGGGAGAGCGTGCGGCTGGCGTTCGTGGCGGCGTTGCAGCACCTGCCGCCCCGGCAGCGGGCCGTGCTGATCCTGCGCGACGTGCTGGGCTGGTCGGCGGCCGAAGTGGCCGGCCTGCTCGGCGCCGGCGTCGCGGCGGTCAACAGCGCCCTCCAGCGCGCCCGCGCCGCGCTGCCCGTCACCGAGCCGGGTGACGACGCCGTGGACGAGAAGCTGCTCGCCCGCTACGTCGACGCCTTCGAGCGCTACGACGTCGAGACGCTGGTCGCGCTGCTGCACGAGGACGCCACCTCGTCGATGCCGCCGTTCGCCTGGTGGCTGCGCGGGCGCGAGGACGTCCGCCGGGTGCTGGCCGCCGCCGGGGCGCCCTGCGAGGGCTCGCGCCTGGTGCGCACCGCCGCCAACGGGCGGCCCGCGTACGGGCAGTATCTGGAGGGCCGGCCGTTCGCGCTCGTGCTCGTCGAGACGGCGGGCGGCCTGATCACCGGCATCACCACGTACCTGGACCCGGGGCTGTTCCCCTTCTTCGGACTCGCCGATGAGTTCCGGGGCGCCGATTCGTAGTAATGGGTGAAGGAGGAAAACATGCCAGAGATCATCGAGTGTCCCGAGCGTCACTACCTCGGGATCCGCAAGACCATCACCATGACGACCTTCCACCTGGTCGCCGACCGGATCGGCGAGCTGTACGGCTGGCTGGCCGAGCGGGGCACGCCGCCCGCCGGCGGGCCGTTCTTCCGCTACCTGGTCATCGACCTGGACGGCGACCTGGTGGTGGAGGCCGGGGTGCCGGTGCACGAGCCGGTGGCGGGCGAGGGCGAGTTCATCGCCGGGGTGCTCCCGGCGGGCCGTTACGTCCGTACCCTCCACGTCGGCCACCCCGACGGCCTCATGGCCGTCACCGGCGAGCTGCTCGACTGGGCGCGTGAGCGGGAGCTGCGCTTCGCCATGAGCGAGGAGCCGGACGGCGAGCACTGGGACAGCCGCCTGGAGCTCTACCACACGAACCCGGAGGAGCAGCCCGACATGAACAAGTGGGAGACCGAGCTGCAGTTCAAACTGGCCTGACGGCTTCCAGACCCTAGGCCGCAAAATTCTCTTTGCAAAATTTGCTTTGCGGTCTAGGGTGACGGCATGGACGACGTGTGCCGCCGTTACGCCCTCGTCAGCTTTCTCACCTGGCTGCCCGCCGGGCTGATGATCGCGCCGCTGGTGCTGCTCATGCTGGACCGGGGCCTGACCATCGTGCAGGTCGGCGTGGTCATGACCGTCTACTCGCTGGTCATCGCCGGGCTGGAGCTGCCCACCGGCGGGCTGGCCGACGTGGTGGGGCGCCGGGTGGTGCTCGCCGCCTCCGCCGCCTGCACCGCCCTCGCGCTGGTGCTGCTCGCGGTGGCGGGCACCTGGTGGGCGTTCACGGTGGCCGGCGCGGTGCTGGGAGTGGCGCGGGCGCTGTCCAGCGGGCCCGCGGAGGCGTGGTTCGTGGACACGCTGCACGCCGTCGAGGGGCCCGGCGCCGACCTGCGGCCTGGCCTGTCTCGGGGGCACGTCATGGAGGACGTCGCGCTCGGCGTCGGCGTGCTGGCGGGCGGCTTCCTCCCGCTCGCAGCCGAAGCCGCCGGGATGGACAGCGGCATGGGGGCCGGCGTGGGGACCGGCATGGCGGGGGCCGGGTGGCTTGACCCGCTGGCGTTGCCCGCGCTGCTCGGGGCGGTCGCCGCGCTGGTGTGGCTGGTGGTCGTGCTGATCGCCATGCCGGAGCCGCCCCGGCCGCCTGCCTCGGTGGCGGTGGTGCTGCGCGGCGTGCCGGTCACGGTGGCAGCCGGGGTGCGGGTCGCGGTGCATGACGGGCCGCTGCGGCGGCTGGTGCTGGTCGCGGCGGTGGTCGGGATGGCGCTCACCTGCATCGAGCTGCTGGTGCCCGGCCACCTGGCCGAGCTCACCGGCTCGGGCGAAGGGGGAGCCACCGCCTACGCGATCGTGTCCGCCCTGGGCTTCGCCGGCAGCGCCCTGGGCAGCGCCCTCGCTCCTACCCTGGCCCGCCACCTCACCCCCACCCGCCCAGCTACGACCGCCCTCCCCCCAACGACCGCCCTCCCCCCAACGACCGCCCTCCCCGCAACGACCGCCCTCCCCGCTACGACCGCCCTCCCCGCTACGGCCCCCGACCCGGCTACGGCCCCCGATCCCACTAAGGCCCCCGACCCCGCTACGGCAGCCCACTGCCCTGCGGGCGGCCCTGCCTCTGCGACTGCCGACCCCGCTGCTGCGGTCCGGAGGGGCACGGAGGCCGGGGACGGCACGGCAGCCCAGGACAGCGCGGCCGCTCGGAGCGCCGAACTGGACGGGGACGGTGGGGCTGCTCGGGGCGGAGCGGCGGCTCCGGACGCTGGGGAAACCCGGGAGGGCGAGCCCGCCGGGAAGGGCGGCGCGGCCCCGGAGGGCGGGACTGTCCGGGGCGAGGACATGGTGCGGGGGACGGTGCAGGGGGCTGTGCGGGGGTCGGTGCGGGGGGCGGTGGGTGGGTTGCTGGTTGCGGCGGTCGCGCTGGGTGGGCTGGGTGGGGCGGCGGCCGTCGGCATGGGGGGAGTGGCGGGGGTGGTGCTGGCGGGTGTGCCCTACGTGGGGTTCTTCGTGGGGTTGGGAGCTTACGGCGTGCTCAGGGCGGAGCTGGCTCACCATCGAGTCGGCTCGGACGAGCGGGCCACCGTGGCCTCGGCCTCGTCGTTGGCCGGGTCCGGGGGCGCGGCTCTGGCGAATCTGACGCTGGCGCCGCTGGCCATGAGCCTCGGGGCCGGGGCGGCGTGGTGGGTGGTGGCGGCTGTGGTGCTGGCCGCTGCCGCGGGGTTCGCCCGGCTGCCTGAGCGGGCGCCGAAGGCGTGAGCACGGGAGCCCGGGAGGGGGCGTTCACCAGTGCCGGTGCACGGCGCACGTTCAGCCGGGAGGTCAGCTTGGTGGCGCGCCGGACCCGCTCGGCCATCGCCAGGAACTCGGGGCTGTGGACGCGTGTCAGCCGGTCACCGGGCATGGCCCACCTCCTCGTGCGTCGCAGCCGCCCAGGACGGCAGCCAGGCGGGCTCGGGCGGCCCCGGCAGGCTCGCGAGGTGGGCGATGATCCCGTGCAGTCCCGGGTGCGGATTGGCCCGGGGGAGGATGAGCGAGAGCGGATACACGAGGGCCGGGCCGGCGATGGGGATGCGGCGCAGGTCGTGGCCCGCCGGCCACACGTACCGGTCGCGCACCCCGACGAGGGTGGCCACGTCGGCGGAGTCGGCGAGGGCGTCGAGCAGCACCTCGTCGCCGAAGTGCGGGCCCGCCGCGTCGATCCGCAGGTCGAACGCGGTGGCGAGCTCGTCGTAGAACTCCGACCACTCGCTGCGGGGCGCGATGCCGGGCATCCAGATCCGGTGCTTGCGCAGTTGCGCCGGCGTGAGCCGGCGGGCGGCGGCGAGCGGGTGGCGCGGGCCGGTGAGGAGCTGCAGCGGTGAGGAGAACGCGTGGATCATGCGCAGGTCGCGCGGCAGCGCGGCCGGGTCGGTGACGGTGCGGAACGAGGCGTCCACCTCGCCGGCCTCGACGGCGGCGGCGGCCGCGCGCGGGTCGTCGACCCGGAGCGTCACCACGTCGAGGTCGGTCCCGGGGCGGGCGCGCCAGTAGTCGTGCAGGACGACGGCCTGCGCGCTGCGCCTGCCGAGGACGTCGATCCGCAGGGCGCGCGAGCCCGGCCTGACCGCGGCGACGGCGCGGTCGATCCCGGCGACGACGCCGCGCGCGTGCGGGAGGAACGCCTGGCCGTCGAGTGTCAGCTCGACCCCGCGCGGGGTGCGGGCGAACAGCCGGACCCCCAGCTCGCGCTCCAGGGCGGCGATCCGTTTGGAGACCGCCTGCTGGCTCACGCCCAGCTCGTCGGCGGCCTGCTGCACCTGCCCGAGCTCGGCCGCCCGGACGAACGATCGCCATGCCTCGGTGTCCACGCGGCCACCCTAGGGGCGCACAACCGATGGTTGTGTCCGGCTGTGCACCGGTTGTGCGCGCCCCGGGGTCAGAGGCCCAGCGCCTCCGCCACGTTGGTCTTCAGCGCGGCGAGGTCGCGGTCGGCCTCGGCGCGGGCCTCGGCGACCTCGCCGGTCACCGGGACCACCACCTCCAGGTAGCACTTGAGCTTCGGCTCGGTGCCCGACGGGCGGACCACCACGCGGGCGTCGCCCGACAGCGTGAACCGGAGCCCGTCCGTCGGCGGCAGCCCGCCGTCGCCCCGGCTCAGGTCGTCGACCCGCGTCACCGTACGGCCACCGAGCTCGGACGGGGGCGCGGCGCGCAGGCGGGACATGGCGCCGGCGATCAGCGACAGGTCGTCCACCCGGACGGAGAGCTGCGAGGTGGCGTGCAGCCCGTAGCGGCGGGCCTGGTTGTCGAGCAGGTCCAGCAGGGTACGGCCGGCGCGCTTGGCCTCGGCGGCCACGGCGGCGACGGTGAGGGCGGCGCCGATGCCGTCCTTGTCGCGCACCGGCAGCCCCTCGGCCGAGCCGACGCTGTAGCCGATCGCCTCCTCGTAGCCGAAGACCAGGCCGGGACCCGCCTTGATGATCCACTTGAAGCCCGTCAGCGTCTCGCCGTAGCGGACGCCGTGGGCGTGGGCGATCTTGGACAGCAGGGTCGAGGAGACGATCGTGGTCGCCACCATGCGGTCGCCGGTGGTGTGGGTGATGACGTGCTCGGCGAGCAGGCCGCCCACCTCGTCGCCGGTCAGCATGCGGAACGCGCCGTCGCCGAGCGGCACGGCCACGGCGCAGCGGTCGGCGTCGGGGTCGTTGGCCAGCACCAGGTCGGAGCCCAGCTTGCGGGCCAGGGCGACGGCCAGGTCCATCGCGCCCGGCTCCTCCGGGTTGGGGAACGCCACGGTGGGGAAGTCCGGGTCGGGGTTGCGCTGCTCCTCGACGGCCATCGGGGTCTCGAACCCGGCCGCGAGGAAGGCGCCGGTCAGCGTGGCGGAGCCGACGCCGTGCAGCGGCGTGTAGGCCACGCGCAGGTCGCGGGCGTCGCCGAGCGGCAGCGCGACGACCGCGTCGATGTAGTCGTCGACGATGGAGTCGCCCAGCTCCGTCAGCGAGCCGGGGCCGTGCAGCGGCAGCTCGTCCACCGGGCCCACGGCGTCGATGGCGGCGGAGATCTCGCTGTCGATCGGCGGCACGATCTGGGAGCCGTCGCCCCAGTAGACCTTGTAGCCGTTGTCGCGCGGCGGGTTGTGGCTGGCGGTGACGGTGACGCCGGCGTCGGCGTCGAGGTGGCGCACGGCGAAGGCGAGCACCGGCGTGGGCAGCGGGCCGGGCAGCAGCGAGGCGTGCAGCCCGGCGCCGGTGAGCACGGCCGCCGTGTCGCGGGCGAACACGTCGGACTTGTGGCGGGCGTCGTAGCCGATCACCACGTGCTTGCCGGGGCCGAGCACCCGGGCGAGCCCGGCGGCGGCGCGCATGACCGTGACCCGGTTCATCCGGTTGGGGCCGGCGCCGAGCTCGCCGCGCAGCCCGGCGGTGCCGAACTCCAGCTTGGCGTCGAACCGGTCGCGCAGGGCCGCGGTGTCGCCGCGCTCCAGCAGCGCCGACAGCTCGGCGCGCGTGTCGGGGTCGGGGTCCTGCGCCAGCCAGGCGCGGGCCCGGTCGGTGAGGCTCACAGCCGGTCGACCACCTTGGCCAGCAGCTCGCCCATCCGGGTGGCGGTGGCGCGGCCGACCTCCAGGACCTCCTCGTGGTCGAGCGGGTCGCCCGCCAGCCCGGCCCCGGGGTTGGTGACGAGGGAGACGCCGAGCACGTCCAGCCCGGCCTCGCGGGCCGCGATGGCCTCCAGCACGGTGGACATGCCGATCATGTCGCCGCCCAGCGTGCGCAGCATGCGGATCTCGGCGGGCGTCTCGTAGGTGGGGCCGCGGAAGGCCACGTAGACGCCCTCGTCGAGGCTCGGGTCGATCTCGCGGACCAGCTCGCGCAGCCGCTTGGAGTAGACCTCGGTCAGGTCGAGGAACGTGGTGCCGGTGATCGGGTTGACGCCGGTCAGGTTGATGTGGTCGCTGATCAGGACGGGGTCGCCGACCTTCTGCGTCTCGGGCCGCAGCCCGCCGGCCGCGTTGGTCAGCACGACCGTGCGCACCCCGGCCGCCGCGGCGGTGCGCACGCCGTGGACGACGGAGTCGACGCCGCGGCCCTCGTACAGGTGGCTGCGGCCGAGGAAGACCAGCGCGTGGCGGCCGCCGCCGGTGCGGATGACGCGGATCTTGCCGCCGTGCCCGGCCACGGCGGGCGCCGAGAAGCCGGGCAGGTCGGTGAACGGGATCTCGGCGACCGTCGCGCCGATCGCGTCGGCGGCCGGCACCCAGCCGGAGCCCATCACGAGGGCCACGTCGAAGGTGTCGAGACCAGCCGCGGCCTTCAGCGCCGCGGCGGCCTCCCCGGCCAGGGTGTACGGGTCGTTAGTCACCCTTAGTAGTTTAGGAGGAGCCTGTCCAGGACCCGCACCCCGAACTGCAGGGCCTCGACCGGGACCCGCTCGTCCACGCCGTGGAACATCGAGGCGAAGTCCATGTCCGCGGGCAGCCGCAGCGGCACGAACCCGAACCCGCGCACCCCCAGGTCGGCGAAGAAGGTCTTGTTGTCGGTGCCGCCCGACATGCAGTAGGGCACCGCGCGGGCGGTCGGGTCCTCGGCCTTGAGCGCCTCGATCATCGACTCGACCAGGGCGCCGTCGAACGTGGTCTCCAGCGCGATGTCGTGGTGCACGAACTCGCGGCGCACCTTCGGCCCGATGAGCGTGTCGATGGTCTTGAAGAAGTCGTCCTCGTGGCCCGGCAGGAAGCGCCCGTCGACCACGGCGGTGGCCTGGCCGGGGATGACGTTCGACTTGTAGCCGGCGTCGAGCTGGGTCGGGTTGGCGGTGTGGTTGAGCGTGGCGCCGACGAACCGGACGAGCGGCCCGATCTTGTCCAGGATGGGCGCCGGGTCCGTCTCGTCGAACGGCAGCCCGAACGCGTCGGCGACCTCGGTGAGGAAGCGGCGCACGGTCGGCGTGAGGGTGATCGGCCAGTCGTGGGCGCCGATCCTGGCCACGGCCTTGGCGATCTCGGTGACCGCGTTGTCGGAGTTGAGCATGGAGCCGTGGCCAGCGGTGCCGTCGGCGATCAGCTTCATCCAGGCGAGGCCCTTCTGGGCGGTCTCGATGAGGTAGAGCCGCAGCGACGGGTCGACCTCCAGCGAGTAGCCGCCGACCTCGCTGATCGCCTCGGTGACGCCCTCGAACAGCTCGGGGTGGTGCTTCGTCAGGTGCTTGGCGCCGTAGACGCCGCCGGCCTCCTCGTCGGCGACCCAGGCGAACACCAGGTCGCGGCGCGGCCTGCGGCCCTCGCGCTTGAGCTGGCGCAGCACGGCCAGCATCATCGCGTCCATGTCCTTCATGTCGACCGCGCCCCGGCCCCAGATGTAGCCGTCGCGCACCTCGCCGGCGAACGGGTCGACGGTCCAGTCGGCCGCGTTGGCGGGGACCACGTCGAGGTGGCCGTGCACGAGCAGGGCCGGGAGCGACGGGTCCGAGCCCTCGACGCGGGTGATCACGTTGCCCCGGCCGGGGGCGCTCTCGATGTAGGTGGCCTCGACGCCGACCTCGGCCAGCCTCGCCATCACCACCTCGGCCGCGGCCCGCTCGCCGGGGCCGGAGCCGTCCCCGTAGTTGCTGCTGTCGACGCGGATGAGCTCCACGCAGAGGTCGGCTACCTCGTGCTCGGCAGGGGTCATGGTGTTCTCTCCAAGGTGAGCAGGCCGGACTTGTGCAGATGCCCGCGCTTGTAGGCGCGGGTTATGAGAGTGACATTGACGTCGGTGACCTCGTCGAGCAACCCGACGACGCCCGACAGGAACCGGTACAGGTCGGCCTCGTGCGCGGTGGCGACCTGGACGATCAGCGCGTGCGTCCCGGTGGTGGCGGCGCAGTAGCGCACGTTGGGGTGCGCGGCCAGCGTCTGCCCGACCCGGTCCAGCCCGTACGGGCGGACCTTGAGCCAGAGCTGGGCCTCGACGGCCAGACCGATCAGCGCGGGCTCGACCTCGGCCCGGGGGAGCAGCACCCGCCGTTCGAGCAGGGAGGCGACGCGGCGCCTGGCGGTGGGCACGGACAGGTCGAGCCGTTCGGCGATCGTGGTGAACGCGATCCGCCCGTCGGCGGCCAGCAGTTCGGCGATCTCCTGCTCCAGCGGGGACAGGCCGTCCTCGTCGGGCAGGCACTCGGCGGGCGGCGGGGGCCGCAGCTCGGCGACCTCCTGCTCGGTGAGGTAGGGGGCGTGCCATTCGGCGACGGTGCGGAAGGTGTGCAGGACGACCTGGGTCTGCGTCTGGGCGACGCCGTCGATGGCGCTGATCTGCGCGGACAGGATGTCGTGCAGGTCCTCGCGGGAGGGGGCGACGAGCTCGCTGCCGACGTCGGTGGCGCCGGTCAGGGAGTAGACGGACCGGGTGTCGGGCCGGGCGGCGAGGGCTTCGGCGACCTTGCGCGCCATTCCGGGGCGCACCTGGGCGTGCAGGTGGACGGGACGGCCGTGACCCGAGCGCAGGTCGTCGTAGATGGCGGTGACGCGCACCACGCCCTCGGCCAGGAGCCGTTGCAGGCGGCGGGCGACGGTCCGTTCGTGCTCGCCGATCGCCCGGCCGATCTCGCCCCAGGGGGCGCGGGGGCTGACCTGGAGTGCGGCGATCAGCCGCCGGTCGAGAACATCCACAGAGAGCCTTATCTGTGTCGGGTTCGTAAATATATGGCGAGATATTTGACTGTTTCGGTCGTCCGAATGCACAGTAGGCCATCTCCGCTCTGTTCAGCAAAGGAGCCCACGTGGCGACCTCCCCCCTTGCCTCTTCGCCCATCGGCATTCCGAAGAGCCGCGTCCGCCAGTTGTTCGCCGCCAGCGTCGGCAACGTCGTCGAGTGGTACGACTGGTACGCGTACTCGTTCCTGGCGGTGTACTTCTCGCAACAGATCTTCCCCGACAGCGGCAACCCCCTGGTCCCGGTGCTCAGCGCGTTCGCCGTGTTCGCGGTCGGCTTCTTCATGCGCCCGCTGGGCGGCCTGCTGGTGGGCGCGTTCGCCGACCGGTTCGGCCGCAAGGCGGCGATGACGTTCACGATCATCCTGATGGGCGTCGGGTCGCTGATCCTCGCCGTGACGCCCACGTACGCGCAGGCCGGGGTGCTCGCGCCGATCATCCTCACGCTGGCGCGGCTGATCCAGGGCCTGTCGGTGGGCGGCGAGTTCGCCGCCGCCACCACGTTCCTCGTCGAGTCGGCGCCGCCCGGCCGCCGCGGCCTGTTCTCCAGCTTCCAGTACGTGAGCACCACCATCGGCCAGCTCCTCGCCTCCGGCCTGGCCGCGCTGCTCGCCACGCTGCTCGCCGAATCGGCCATGGACTCCTACGGCTGGCGCATCCCGTTCCTGTTCGGCGCGCTGATCAGCCTCGTCGGCCTGTGGATCCGCAAGGGCGCCGAGGAGACCAGCACCGTCGCCACCGACATCCAGGAAGGCCGGGCTGAGCGGCCCAAGCTCTTCGAGTTCCTGGTGCGCTACCCGAGCAAGGCCGCGCTCATCGTCGGCATCACGATCGCCGGCACCGTCGCCTACTACACGTGGACCACGTTCCTGCCGACCTACGCCCAGCAGAACGTGAACTTCGACAAGGCCGACTCGCTCACCGTGGGCACGATCTCGCTGGTCTTCTTCATGGTGCTGCAGCCGCTGCTCGGCATGCTGTCGGACAAGATCGGGCGCAAGCCGATGCTGATCACCTTCGGCCTCGGGTTCACGATCCTGCCGGTGCCGCTGCTCGGCCTGCTGACCGACGCGTTCGCCAGCCTGCTGGTCATCCAGCTCATCGGCATGGTCTTCCTCGGCTGCTTCACCTCGATCTCGGCCGCGGTGAACTCCGAGCTGTTCCCGACCCGGGTCCGGGCGGCCGGCGCGGGCTTCCCGTACTCGCTGACCGTGGCGATCTTCGGCGGCACGGCGCCGCTGATCGGCACCGCGATGAAGGACGCCGACGCCTCCTACCTGTTCCCCTGGTACATGTCCGCGCTCGCGCTGATCTCCACGCTGGTGTACGTGTTCGCGCTGAAGGAGACGAAGGACCAGCCGCTCAGCTAGGCGAGCTCTTGCAGGGCCGGCCGCGCAGCTCTTTGACGTAGTCGTCGGGCGCGCCGGCCCGCTCGGCGGCGTCGGCCAGCACGCCGAGGTAGCGCGCCGACGGCAGGCCGCCCTCGTAGCCGTCGAGCACGTAGACCCAGGCCACGACCTCGCCGTCGAGCGTCTGCACCCGCAGCCGCACCTTGTGGAACAGGCCCCGCGAGGCGCCCTCCCACTGGTCGAGCGAGGTCTCGTCGAACTCCGGCACGTCATAGAGGACGACGAAGACGTGGTCCTCCGGGTCCTCCACGATGGTGGCGATCGCGCCTTCCCAGCCGAAGATCTCCCCGCCGAAGGTCAGACGCCAGCCGGGCAGCCAGCCCACGCCCCGCACCGGGGAGTGAGGGGCGCGCATGGCCATCTGCTCCGGGTCCATGTTGCTGCCGTAGGCGGCGTAAACAGGCACAGCAGCCAAGAGTAGCGCGCGGTGGCCCGCCCCGTTCGTCAGCAGCTCAGGCGATGCGGGACAATGGGAACGTGACGAGGATTGCGATCATCGGTGGCGGACCAGGCGGCTACGAGGCGGCGCTGGTGGCCGCGCAACTAGGCGCGCAAGTCACGATGGTCGAGCAGGACGGCCCCGGCGGCGCCTGCGTGCTGACCGACTGCGTGCCCTCCAAGACGCTGATCGCCACCTCCGTCCGCAAGCAGGCGCTGCTCGACGCGCCGTCGCTGGGCGTCGCCTTCACCGGCGGCGCCGACGGCGACATCGGCGCGGCGCACGTCGACCTGCCGCTGGTCAACAAGCGCGTCAAGGAGCTCGCCCAGGCGCAGTCGGCCGACATCGCCACCCGCGTCCAGGCCGAGGGCGTCGAGATCATCAAGGCCCGGGGCCGGCTCGTCGACCCGCAGGTGGTCAAGGCCGGCGACCGCACCATCCGCGCCGACGTGGTCCTGATCGCCACCGGCGCGACCCCGCGCATCCTGCCGGGCGCCGAGCCCGACGGCGAGCGCATCCTCAACTGGCGCCAGCTCTACGACCTCGACAAGCTGCCCGAGCACCTGATCGTCATCGGGTCCGGCGTCACCGGGGCCGAGTTCGCCGGCGCCTACCGCTCGCTCGGGGCCGAGGTCACGCTGGTCTCCAGCCGCGACCGCATGATGCCCAACGAGGACGCCGACGGCGCCGAGGTGCTCGAAGAGGTCTACCGCCGCCGCGGCATGAACGTCATGGGCCGCACCCGCGCCTCCTCCGTCAAGCGCACCGCCGACGGCGTCGTCGTCACCCTGGAGGACGGCCGCACCGCCGAGGGCTCCCACGCGCTCATGACCGTCGGCATGGTGCCCAACACCGGCGGCATCGGCCTGGAGGAGGCCGGCGTCCAGCTCGACCGGGGCGGGTTCGTCAAGGTCGACAAGGTCTCGCGCACCTCCGCGCCCGGCGTCTACGCGGCCGGCGACTGCACCGGCGTGCTCATGCTCGCCTCCGTCGCAGCCATGCAGGGCCGCATCGCCGTGTGGCACGCGCTCGGCGAGGCCGTGCAGCCGCTCCGGCTGGCCACGGTGGCCTCCAACATCTTCACCGACCCGGAGATCGCCGCCGTCGGCGTCGCCCAGCGGGCGATCGAAGCCGGTGAGATCGAGGCGAACGTGGTCAAGCTGCCGCTGGCGACCAACGCGCGGGCCAAGATGTCGGGCTTCAACGACGGCTTCATCAAGCTGTTCTGCCGCCCGCACACCGGCATCGTGCTCGGCGGCGTCGTCGTGGCGCCCCGGGCCTCTGAGCTGATCCTGGCCGTGTCGGTGGCGGTGCAGCAGCGCCTGACGGTCGGGCAGCTCGCCCACACGTTCGCCGTCTACCCGTCGCTGTCGGGCTCGATCACCGAGGCGGCGCGCCGGCTCATGCAGCCCGAGGCGTCCATCGGCATCTGACCCCCGCCCCCGAAGCCTGGATGAATGACCCCATAGGGGGGAATGTCCAGGTCACAGTCTCTGCGCAGGCAGGGGCGGAAGACTTCGGGGGGAGTCATGACTTATCAGAGCAGGCCCGTGACGGGCTGGGTGGGCTGGGTGTGGTTCGCCGGCCTTCTGATGATCATGTCGGGGGTGTTCAACATCATCGGCGGGCTGTCGGCGGTCATCAACGACGACGTCTACGTGCGCACGCCGCTGCGGCTGCTGCTGTTCGACGTGTCCACCTGGGGATGGCTGCACCTGCTCTTCGGCATCGTGCTGTTCTTCGCCGGGCTGGCAGTGACCGTCGGGCAGACGTGGGCCCGGGTGGTCGCCGTGGTGCTGGTCATGCTGAACGCGATGACCCAGCTCACCTGGATCGGCGTGAACCCGTGGTGGTCGCTGGCCGTCATCGCGGTCGACGTGCTGGTCATCTACGCGCTGATCGTGCACGGCCGCGAGGCCAAGGAGATCTGACCTCCGGGTTCACGGCCGTCGTAAGGCGCCCTGAAGGGAAGCGTAAGCGGCGTCCGGCAGACTTCAGGTGTCACAAGGAAACGCGACACGGACCTGGAGAACAGCCATCATGCGCAAGCTCATCAGCTCGACCTACATGTCCCTCGACGGCGCCATCGAGGACCCCTCCTTCACCATGCCGTACTTCGACGAGGAGGCCGGCGCGCTCGCCGGTGAGCAGACCGCGGCGGCCGACGCGCTGCTCATGGGCCGGCGCACCTACGAGGGCTTCGCCGCGACGTGGCCCGAGCGGGACGAGAACGACCCGGAGACGGGCGCCGCCTACTTCAACAACGTCAAGAAGTACGTGGCCTCGACCACCCTCACCGACCCGGCCTGGAAGAACACCGAGGTGCTGCAGGGCGACCTGGTCGAGGCGGTCACCGCGCTGAAGGCCCAGGAGGGCGGCGACATCCTCATGTACGGCTACGGCGAGGTCACCCACGCCCTGGTCAAGGCCGGGCTGGTGGACGAGGTCCGGCTCTGGATCCACCCGGTGTTCGAGGGCGGGCCGTCGCTGTCCGCGCCGCTGAGCGACGTCCGCACGACGTTCGAGCTGATCGACGCCAAGGTGATGAAGAGCGGCGTGATCGTCGCCACCTACCGGCCGGTCGCCAAGTAGCGTTTCAGCACCCCGGCCAGCGGCCGCTCGGCCAGCACGTGGATCGCGTACGCGACCAGGCCCATCAGCGCGATCGTGCCGCCCAGCAGGACGTACGGCGGCACGCGGTCGCCGAGCCCGGTGAAGATCACGAAGCCGACGTGCGCGTGGACGAGGTAGAGCGGGTACGTCAGCGCGCCCGGCACGGCGAACCAGGGGCGGCCCAGCGGCCGGGTGACGCGCAGCGCGATCAGCGTCATCACCACGAAGATCGCGACGATGACGGTCACCACGACGACCGGCGCGATCTCCGTGCCGTAGCGTTCGCCGACCTTGCCGGCGAAGGCGACGCCCCGGTGGAGCGCGTTGCCCAGGCAGAGCCCGATGATCAGGCCGGGCTGCGGCGTCAGGCCGTCGCGGTAGACCAGGCACAGGGCCATGCCGGCGATGAAGTAGTGCGCGAACTCCGACTGCACCACCAGGTCGGCGACCGGGGGCAGCACGCCGGCCTGCACCAGGAACGTGAGCGCCAGCCAGCCCCACAGCATCGCGGTCACCCGGCCCCGCGTCACGCCGAACCAGGTCAGGGCGAGGATGAGCGCGTAGAACCTGATCTCGGCCCACAACGTCCAGTAGACGACGTCGACGTTCGGGATGTCGGGCAGGGCGTTGAACATCGTCAGGTTGGCGGCGTACTGGACGAGCGTGACGGGGAACTGCCCCTGGGAGAGGGTCGCCGAGACGACGGCGGTGATCGTGACGGCGACCCAGTAGGCGGGGTAGAGGCGGACGATCCGCGACACCAGGAACGCCCGGGGCCCGCGGTCCCAGGCGTTGAGCAGCACCACGAAGCCGCTGATCATGAAGAACAGGTCCACGCCCAGGTAGCCGTACCTGGCGACCTCGCCGGCGGCGGGGAAGGAGAGCGGGCTGTCGCCGCTCTCCGGGCCGGAGAAGACGTAGTGGTAGACGACCACCGCGACGGCCGCGCTGATGCGCAGCGCGTCGATCTCGTACAGCCGGTCACGCCTGGCCTGCTCACGGTGGAGACGGTGACGTCCGTGACCGGCGGCCGGGTGGTTCGTGAGGGACACGATGACCTCGTGGGGACGGGCGTGGGACGCCGGGTGGGCTGCCGGTGATCAAGCACACCAGCCGGCGCCCCCACGGGTCTTTCCCGCACGCGCCCGGAACCGGGGTACAGCAGGTGGTAAGGCCGCCGGGCAGCCCGCACCACCGAGGTCGTCGTGTGCCTGGTCAGGCCCCCTGCGGCGAGCAGAGCTGGGCGCGCAGCGTGCGGGTGGCCCAGCGCTCCCAGCGCTCGCGCGGCCAGCCGCGCTCGCGCACGAGCAGCAGGTAGAGCTCCGGGCTGAGCAGCGCGTAGAGCACGTCGGCGGCCTCGTCCGCGGGCACGTCCGCCCGCGCTCCCGGCTTGCCGGTCAGCGCCTCGGCCGCCTTCCGGTGGACGGCGTGGCGGGGGTTCGCCACGCCGGGCCAGAGGGCGGCGACCTCCGGGTCGCTCGCGGCCGCCCCGGCGAGGACCTTGCCGATCGGGGCGACCCGCTCCAGGATCGAGGTGGTGCCGGTGACGTAGGCGGCCAGCAGGTCATCGGCGGTGGCGGTGGCCAGCGCCTCGGTGAACCACGGCCGGTCCATCGTGGCCACGGGCTCGTCGTCGCCCGCGATCGTCACGTCGACCAGCTCTTTCAGCAGGGTGCGCTTGTTGCCGAAGACGAAGTAGATCGTCTGCACCGCGACCCCGGCCAGGGCCGCGACGTCCTGGAGGTTCGTCGCGCCGTAGCCGTCCCGCGCGAACAGCTCCAGGGCGGCCTCCAGGATGCGCCGGCGCGTCTCCTGCGCCTTCTGCGTCCGCTTGCTCACGCGCTTGACATCACTCATGGCTAGAGTTTATCTCTAGATTCAGTCACTAGAAGTCAACTCTAGAGAGAAGGTCCAGCCATGCCGGTCATAGCTGTCACCCGATTCCAGGCCGATCCCGCCGACGCCGAGCGGCTCCGGGCCCGGCACGCCGACCTCGTCGCCGCCACCCGGGCGGTCGTCCCCGGGCTCACCGAGGCACGCCTCGGCCGGCTCGACGACGGGACGTGGGTCGGCGTCTGGCGCTGGGAGTCCGCCGACAGCCTGCGGGCCGCCCGCGAGGCGGTGCCCAGCACCCCCGAGGCCGTCGCCGGCTTCGCGCTCACCCGCGACGTCACGGCGGAGGTGATCGAGATCCTGGACGAGCACTGACCCGTCCGGCCCCGCGCCCGGCGGGGGCGCGGTCAGAGGGCTGACAGGCTCGCGGCCAGGTATTCGCCCAGCTCTTCGATCCGGGTGTCAGGCAGCCGGCTGGACGGCCCGGAGATCCCGGCCGCGCCGATCAGGTTGCCCCGGATGCGGGCGGGCACCGCCACGCACCGCACTCCGTCGAAAGTCTCGTCCCGATCCACGGCGTAACCGGCCTTGCGCGACTCCTCCACGCGGCGCCGCAGCTCGGCCGGGGTCTTCGAGGCCCATTCGGTCCCGCTGGCGTACGACAGCCGGGCCAGGTGGGCGTCGAGGTTGTCGGGATCGAGCGCCGACAGGTAGGCCTTGCCGAGCGCCGAGCAGTGGATCGGCCGCGTGGTGCCCAGCTGCTCGGAGACGGCCACCATGTGCCGGGTCGGGAAGAACGACAGGTAGACCATCATGTCGTTGGCCGGGACCGCGAGCATGGTGGCGTCGCCGCACTCGTCGCGGACCGCCGCCAGGACGGGGTCGATGATCTGGCTCCAGTCGGTCTCCGGAGCCCGGACCAGGCCGTAGAACTTCGCGGGGACGGTCGCGTACCGCTTGGTCGCCGGGCTGCGCGCGATGTAGCCGGTGGCGACGAGCTCGGCGAGCAGCCGCAGCGCGGTGCTGCGGTTGACGTCCAGCTCGGCGGCGGTGAGGGGCTGGGCACCTGCCCGGAGCGCAGCGCGGTGAGCGCGTCGTTCGCGGCGGACAGCGGCCATCGGGCGATCCGGGGAAGCTGGATGCGGCCCGCCGCGGCCAGCGTGATGATCGATTCGAGGTCCTCGCGGCGGCCCGACCTGACACCGCGGATCTCGGCCTCCTTGCGGGAGACGATCGCGAAGTCCACGTCGGGCACCCGCGCGTACCCGGCGAGCACGTAGGCGCCGTGCGGCGCGAGGGCGTGCAGGCCGGCCATGAGGACCGAGGGCGCGCCGGTGCAGTCGATGACCGCGTCCACGGGCGCGACGGCGGCCTCGACCGAGTCCACGACGTCGTGGCCGATGGCCCGCAGGGCTTCGCGCCGCAACGGGTTGGGCTCGACCGCCTGCACGGGGACGCCGTGCACCCGCAGCAGCTCGGCGCAGAGGTGGCCGATCGGGCCGGCGCCGAGGACGAGCACGCGGCCCGGTTCGCGGGCGAGCGTGACGCGGACGCTGTTGGCGGCGGTCGCCCCGCCGTCGACCAGGTGGCCATCCAGCGCCGGGCCGCCGAGGCCGGGGTGCACTTCATGGTCGCCGAGAACTCCCGCTACATCGCCGCCTACCAGACCGTGCACCGGCTGCTCCAGGAAGGCGCGATCGGCGAGGTCATCCACGCCAGGACCTACCTGCGCTCCAACGAGAAGGCCCACCTGTCGATGCCCGGCTACTGGCGCACCCAGTACGCCCTCGGCGGCGGCCTCGTCATGGACACCGGCGCCCACTCGTTCTACCTGCTCAAGTGGCTGCTCGGCGAGTTCGACGAGCTGACCGGCATCTCCAAGAAGGTCTTCCCGCTCGACAACGAGATCGAGGACACCGCCGAGGTGTACGGCCGGATGCGCAGCGGCGCCCACTTCTCCTGCGGGTTCACCTCGGTGTCGGAGGTCCCCCACAGCGAGCGCCTGGAGCTGTACGGCACCGAAGGCGGCATCCTCGTCGACCAGATGTCCGAGCCCGTGGTCAAGCTCTTCCGCGGCCAGCACGACTACAAGGGCGAGGCCGTCGACGGCGTCCCGTTCGGCCCCGACGCCTGGCATCCGGGCGGCTGGCACTACGAGTCCGTCCTCACCGAGGTCACCGACTACGTGCGCTCGCTGGTGGAGCGCCGCGCCCCGCTGATCGACTCCGGCGACACCGTCTACGCCATGCGGATCGTGGAGGCCGCCTACGAGTCCATCCAGTCGGGCAAGACCGTCAGCCTCCCGGCGGGCCTGTGACCTCGCTCCCCACCCACCCCTGAATCTGGAACCCTCATGCGACTCATGCGTATCGGCGACCAGGGCGCGGAGCGTCCGGTCGTCGCCATCGACACCGACACCTACGTCGACGTGTCCGACGTCGTCACCGACTTCGACGGGACCTTCCTCGCCACCGGCACCACCGGCCTCGCCACGCTCGCGGCCACCGTCGCCGAGCGGGCCGCCGCCGGGGACGTCCGGCGGTTCGCCGGCGAGCGCGTGGGCGCGCCGATCGCCCGGCCCCACCAGATCCTCTGCGTCGGCCTCAACTACGCCGACCACGCCGCGGAGTCCGGCAAGGAGCCGCCGCAGGAGCCGATCATCTTCACCAAGGCCCCGAACACCCTCGTCGGGCTCGACGACGACGTGCGCATCCCGCGCGGCTCCACGGCCACCGACTGGGAGGTCGAGCTCGGCGTCGTCATCGGCAAGCGGGCCCGCTACCTCGACAGCGACGACGAGGCCCGCGCCTCGATCGCCGGCTACGTCCTGGTCAACGACGTCAGCGAGCGCGACTTCCAGCTCAACCGCGGCGGCCAGTGGGTCAAGGGCAAGTCCGCCGAGACGTTCAACCCGTGCGGGCCGTGGCTGCTCACGGCGGACGAGGCGGGCGACGTCAGCGGCCTGGGCATGTGGCTGGACGTCAACGGCGTCCGGCGGCAGACCGGCTCGACGGCGGACATGCTCTTCGACCCCGTCCACGTGGTCCGCTACCTGAGCCAGTTCATGGTCCTCGAACCCGGCGACCTCATCAACACGGGGACCCCGGCGGGCGTCGGTCTGGGCTTCGACCCGCCGGTCTACCTGCGGCCCGGCGACCGCATGGAGCTCGGCATCGACGGCCTCGGCCGCCAGACCCAGGCCGTCGTCGCCGCCCCCTGACCCCGTCCCCAGGAGCGGGCCTCATGTCTGCTCCTGGAGGCGGCGCCTGGTGAAGTGGGCGCGGCAGTGGGCGCAGCAGAAGCCGTACGTGGTCCCGTCGATCTCGGTGACGACGGCCTCCCCGGCCGGTACGCGGGCGCCGCAGACCGGGTCGACGAACATGCCCTCCGGCGCCTCCTCGGGGCGCCGGGACTTCGTCCGGTCGATCAGGTCCAGCACATCGGTGGAGCGGCGGACCTTCCCGGCGAATCCGTAACCGCCGTCGGGCACCCCGATCACGTGGACCAGCGCACGCGGCTCCCGGAAGAGGCGTTCCGGGTCGCCCTCCGCCTCGCCCAGCCTGCGGGTGATCTCCCGTACGAGGTGCGCGCCGATCTCCTTGGCCCAGGCGGCGACGTACACGTTGACGACGTAGCAGGGCTGATCCGCCCGCGGCGCCGGCGCCTCGTGGACGACGACGTCGCTGAGCGACTCGTACAGCCTGATCACGCCGGGATCGGCGCCGGGATCGCTGTCGTCGCCGGTGAGGATCTTGCGCGAGGTCAGCTGCCCGGCGAGGCGGCGGCGCTCGTCCGGGCCGAAGACCCCGCTGGGCACGAAGAGTTCGATGAACAGCATGGGAGCCTCGATTCCGCCGGTGCCCGGCGGTGGGTTCGGATGCGGGCGTGCCCGAGCATGCCGAGGCGTCCTGTCATCGGACGTGCAGATTCCTGTCAGCCCGGCACGCCGGTCACGCCCGCGTACGTGCCCCGGCGCGCCCGGCCGGTCGTCTCGTACTCCAGGAGCAGCAGCCCACTCGGCGTGGCCTCGTGGTGGACCAGGCGCAGTCCCGACGTGGCGTCGTCCCGGGCCCCGGGGCCGCCGGCCAGGAGGCGGCGGCCGGTCCTGAGCACGGTGGGCGCGACCACCAGGCGCAGCGCGTCGACCAGGCCCGCCGACAGCAGCGCGTCGCCCAGGCGGGCGCTGCCGTGAATCTGGAGCTCCCGGCCGGGACGGGCCTTGAGCTCGGCGACCGTCCGTACGGGATCGCCCCTGAGCACGGTCGTGGGGTGCCAGGCGCCCTCGGCGAGGGTGCTGGACACGACGTACTTCGGCAGCGTGTTCATGCGCTCGGCGAACGGGTCGCCCGGGTCGGTGATCTTCGGCCAGTCGCGGGCGAACGCCTCGTACGTACGCCGTCCGAGCAGCAGCCCGTCGGCCAGATCGAGCCGGTCGGAGGTGTAGCGGACGAACGCCGCGTCGAGATGGGGCACCAGCCAGCCGCCGAGGGCGAAACCGTCGCTGGTGTCCTCGTCGGGGGAGCCTGGCCCCTGGCTGACGCCGTCGAGCGTGACGAACTCCGTCAGGACGAGCCTCATCGCGGCCCCCCTGCCTCGGCGAAGCCCGCAAGCTGGGCCGTGACCGTGCCCCAGCCGTCGGCGAAGCCGAGCTTCTCGTGCAGGGCGCGGGCCTCGGGGTCGCGGTGGCGGACGAGCAGCCGGTAGGCCGTGCCCTCGGGATGGTCGCCGAACGTGATCGTGGCCGTCATCGGGATCGGGTCGGGGTTCGCCGGGCGCCAGGTGCTGTCGATCGCGTTGGTGAACACGATCCGCTCGAACTCGTCCACGGCGAGGAAGCAGGCGTCGAGATGCGGGACGAACTCGGCCCCGTCCTCGCTCAGCCGCGTCACGAACGCCCCTCCGGGCCGCACGTCCAGCCGGTGCACCCGGCAGCGGGCCGGAGTCGGGACCCACCACTGCTCAAGCTGGGACGGGTCGGTCCACGCCCGCCACACGGTCGCGCGCGGGGCGCGGATGACCCGCTCCAGGGCGAGGTCGAGATCGGGGTCGAGCTTCATCGGAGGTCCTCCTCTTGGTCGGTCTGGTCTGCTTGGTCCCGCACGAACCGTTCGAGGCGGTCGGTGTGCTCCTCCCAGATCCGGCGCTGCTCGGCGAGCCAGTCGTCGAGGAGGGAGAGCTGCCCGCGATTGAGCACGCAGGTGCGCACCCGGCCGGACTTGACCGTGCTGATCAGGCCGTTCGCCTCGAGTGTGCGGATGTGCTTCATGAACGAGGGGAGGGTCATCGGGAACGCGGCGGCGAGGTCGCCGACGCTCGCGGGCCCGCGCCCCAGCCGCCGGACGACGGCGCGCCGGGTCGGGTCGGCGAGCGCTACGAGCACCCCGTCCAACTGGGCCGAATACTGTGCCACACGGCTAAGTATTGTCCTGGTTCAATGGTTAGCGCAAGGGCTAAGTGTTGTGGCCGTCGTCCGGTTTGCCGGGTCACGCCGGAGAGTGGTCAGGGCGTTCTGGCCGCGGGGGCTCCGTGGCGGAACCTGGCCTTCTTCATCTGGTTGCCGCAGTAGTTCATCGAGCACCAGCGCCGGCTGCGGCCCTGGCTCGTGTCGACATACAGGCCGCCGCAGTCCGGGTTCTCGCAGGTCTTGACCCGGCCGCGTTCCTCGCCGCCGAGGATGACGACCGCGTCGGCGGCGACCAGGCCGAGGCTCGCCTCGACGTGGTTGTCGGCGTCGCTGAGCCAGCGCATCCCCGTGCGCGTGAGCGCCGGGTAGGCCCGTGCCTCGCGGGCGAGGGTGTTGAGCAGGGTCAGGTCGGCCCGCTGGATCGTGGCTCCCCGGGCGACGTCGGTGCCGGCGCGGTGGATGGCCTCGCGCAGCCGCCGGGCCAGGGCCAGGTCCGACGGGGTGGCCCGGTGGCTGCTCAGCCGCAGGTCGTTCGCGGCGAGCCAGTCGTCCAGGCGCCCGGGGTCGGGAAGGCGCTCGACCGGCACGCCGCCGCGGTCGCTGAGCGTGGCGGTGAACCGGAACGCCAGGCGCTCGTTGTCCAGCCGGAACGCGGGCTCGCGCTTCCCCGTCGACGTGCTCATGGAACCACCTTAGCCGGTTCGCGCTCCTGTCGTCGGCGTGCTCCTGGAACTACCTGAGCCGGTTCGCGATTTGCCCCGCCGGCGTGCTTTTGGAACTGCCTGAGCCAGTTCCACAAACGGCCGGAACCTGTAGTGTGGAACCGGTTGAAATGGTTCTATTCGGGAAGGTGATGGAGATGGCCGATGTGACAGTGGTGGGCACGGGAGGCATGGGCGCGGCGATCGCCCGCAACCTCATCGGGGCCGGGCACCGGGTGGCGGTGTGGAACCGCGACCGGCGCAGGACGGCCCCGCTGGTCGAGGCGGGCGCCGTCGAGGTGGGACATCCGGGGGAGCTGTTCCTCTCCTCGCCCGTGGTGTTCTCGGTGCTCGCCGACGACGCGGCCGTACGCGAGGTGTTCCTCGACAGCGGCGCGCTGGAGGCGGCACCGGCGGGCGCGGTCCACGTGAACCTCGCCACGATCAGCCCCGCCCTCGCCGAGGACGCCGCCGGGCGGCACGCCGAGCACGGCGTCGGGTACGTGGCGGCGCCGATGTTCGGCGGGGTCGCGGTCGCCGAGGCCGCCAGGCTCAACGTCGTCACCGCGGGCGACCCCGCCCTGATCGACCGGGTGCGGCCGCTGCTGGACGCGATCAGCGCCCGCGTGTGGCAGGTCGGGACCGAGCCGAGGCAGGCGAACGTGGTCAAGGTCGCCGGCCAGGTGCTGATCGCCTCGGCGATCCAGTCGCTGTCCGAGGCGGTGGCGATCGCCGAACGGGGCGGGGTGGACGCCGCGACCGTGGTGGACCTGTTCACCGCCACGATCACGCCCGGTCCCGTCTACACCAATTACGGGCGGCTCATCGCCGCCGGGGCGTTCCAGCCCGCCGGGTTCACCCCGGTGCTCGGCCGCAAGGACGTCGACCTCGCCCGCGCCCAGGCCGCCGCCACGGGGTTGCGCCTGCCGGTCGGCGACCTGCTCTCGGCGCTCCTGACCGAGGCGATCTTGGCCGGGCACGAGCGGGACGACTGGGCCTCGCTGGCCGACGTGCAACGCCACCGCGACCTGCCCGAAGCCGCCTCCGCCCGCTGACCACACGGCCGGGCCGGGGTCCTTCGGGTCCTTTGGGGTCCTTGGGGTTTCCTGGCCCTTCGGGTCCACCCGGTCCACCCGGTCCTTCCGGTCCTCCCAGTCCTCCCGGTCTTCCCGGCCCTTCGGGTCTTTCCGGCCTTCCCGGCCCTTTGGGTCTTTCGGGTCCTTCGGTCGCCGGGCACTTGACCGGCGACCTCCCTTTGAGGCCCGCGGAGGGACCCCGCCCGCGCCGGAGGGCTGACGATGACGCGGGCCGGAGCCTGCCACCACCAGGACCGAGACTCCCGGCTGGGGCCTGCGGCTTGGGTGTCTACGGCCGGGGCTCTACGGCTGGAGGTCGCGCTGGTACCAGGTGCCGGTCTTGCCGCTGAGGTCGCTCGGTCCGGCCGGGCCGACCGGGACGAACCCGGCCTTGGTCAACACCCTCTGGGACGCGACGTTGTCGTGCGAGCTGGCAGCCCGAAGCGTGCGCAGCCCGTGCCGCACTGCGGCGATCCGGCACAGCTCCCGGACGGTCGCGGTCGCCACGCCGCGACCGGCGACCTGCTGCGCGACCCGATAGCCGAGTGTGGCGGTGCCGTCCTCGAAGTCGTACAGATTGAACCGGCCCAGCACCGGGCCGTCATCGGCGACGAGCACGTAGAAGGCGCTGATGCCGGCCTCCTGCTCGGCCAGCAAGGCGCTGTGCCGGTCGGCGAACCGGTCGAAGTACTCGTCGCCGCGATCCGGGACCGACAGGGCGAACCAGGCGCGGTTCGCCAGCTCGAAGGCCAGGACCGCCGAGGCGTGATCGGCATGCAACTGCTCCAGCTCGGGCACCGCCCAACCCTACCCAGACCGTGCGCTACCAGCCCTGGTCCCCGCATGTGCCAGTACGCTCGGGACGCGGCTCACACCGCAGGCAGGGACGGGTCGGGGGTCCAGGGGGTCGGTGCGGTGATGGACCACCGTTCGTGGTCGCGCCAGGCGCCGTCGATGTAGAGGTATTCGGGGGACAGCCCTTCATAACGGAAGCCCAGGCGCTGGGCGAGGGCCAGGGACGCCTTGTTGCCCGGCTGGATGTTGGCCTCCAGCCGGTGCAGCCGCAGCTCGGTGAAGGCGTACCGCAGCGCCGCCTTGATCCCTTCGGTCATGTACCCCTTCCCGGCGTACGGAACAAAGGCCGCATACCCGAGGGACGCGCCCTGGTAGCGGCCCCGGATGATCGAGTTGATGTTGACCATGCCGGCCGTCTCCCCGTTCTCCCGGACGCGGATCAGGAGGCCCAGGTTCGTGCCGTCATCGAAGCGGCGCATCCACGCCTGGAAGTCCTCGGGGGTGGCGGGCAACTGCATGTAGGGCCCGTGCAGCTCAGCGCTGCCCTGCACGAGGGAGCAGAACTCGTCCTGGTCGGAGAGGGTGAGCGGGCGCAGTTCCACCCGTGATGGCATTTCGGACATGTGGCAACGTTAGGGCGTGCCCGGGGGTTTCCGCTCCCGGTTGCGCACCCCTTCTGGCCATCCCCCCTCGCCCTGGTGACCGGACCTCGCGCTTCCGGTGCTGCGCTTCGGCCGCGCGCTCCCTGCGCGGTGCCTTCCACCCTGGCCCCCCGGCCCTCGGTCCCCAGCCTCCGGTGTCGGGCCTCCGGTTCCCGGCCCTCAGCTTCCCGTCCCCGGTTCGGCCCTTAGTCTGGCCGTGGTCCGGCCCCTACCCGCCTTACGCCCTGGTCCCGCGTCTTCCGGCCGAGTGCCGCGACCTCCCGGCCCGCCCCCGCCTCCGACCGTGTCCCGGGCCCGGCCCCCAGCCCGCCTGCCTCTAGCCCGCCCCGCCTCCAGCTCGCACCTGCGGCTTGCGTCTCCACGGTCAAGCGCCCTCCGCCCGGTACTCCCTACCGCCCAACTTCCCGCCCCGCGCAACCCCCGGGGGTGCAGGGGGCCGGGAGGCCCCTTGCCAGGGGGTGTGGGGGGCTGGGCCCCCCACTGAGAGGAGTCCGAGCAGGCGAACGCGCGGAGCGCGCCACGGGCGAGGCCCTTGCCCTACGCCCACGGGCGAAGCCCCCCCCCGCCAAGGGCCCGGACCCTTGTCCTGAGCCGAGTTGGGATGGGGAGTAAACGAATTACCCGTTGACCTTTGTTGGTATGGACAGCAAACTAATTCAGGAGTTTCGCACCCCTTGAAGGAGCATCCATGCCCTATCGCCCGCCCCTGGTCGCGCATGAGTACTTCGTGGCCGACCCGCCCGAGCTGCCGGTCCGCGCGCACGGCGAGGGAGGGCTGTCCGCGTTGACCGCCGCCGAGCTGGTGGCCGCCGACGGCGCGGGGGTGATGCTGAAGGCGGTCACCACGGCCGAGGAGACGCTGGTCGTGCAGGTGGGCGTGGCCGGTGAGGGCGTGATCCGGGTACGGCTGAGCGAGGACGCCGATGCCCGGCCCCGGTCGGAGCGGGCGATCGCGCTGGTGCGGCCGGGCACGTTCGCGGGGGCGCGGGCGGAGAGCACGGCCGACGGGCGGATCGTGGTGGACGCGGGGTCGCTGCGGGCGGAGATCCGGTTGGCGCCGTGGGAGCTGCGGTTCACGGATGCCGCCGGGGTCACGCTGGTCGAGCAGGACCGGGGGCATGTGGACATCAGCGGACGGATGCGGACGCTGCCGTTCGGGCGGTCGTCGGCGGGCGGCGGGCCGGTGGCCTATCACGAGAGTTTCGTCGCCGCGCCCGATGAGGCGTTCGCCGGGTTCGGGGAGTCGTTCGCGCGGCTGGACAAGCGCGGGCAGCGGCCGGTGATGTGGAACTTCGACGCGTTCGGCGCCGAGTCGCAGCGCGCCTACAAGAACGTGCCGCTCTATCTGTCGAGCCGGGGCTACGGGGTGCTGGTGGACAGCGGCGCGCCGACGGAGTTCGACGTGTGCCAGTCGACGCACAGCGCCGTGCAGATCGTGGTGCCGGACGACGTGCTGGACTACTACGTGATCGCCGGGCCGACGCCGCCGGAGGTGCTGGAGCGCTACGACCGGCTGACGTGCCGGCCGGAGCTGCCGCCGAAGTGGGCGTTCGGCACCTGGATCTCCTCGGGCTTCTGCGTCGACAGCCAGGAGCGGGTGCTGGCCAGGGCGCGGACGATCCGGGAGCGCGGGATCCCGTGTGATGTGCTGCATCTGGACACCTACTGGCAGGCCGACGGGCACTGGTCGGATCTGCGCTGGGACCCGGTGAACTTCCCGGATCCGGCGGCGATGCTGGCGGAGCTGGACGGGATGGGGTTCAAGGTCTGTCTGTGGATGAACCCGTACATCTCCCACCTGAGCCCCGCGTTCGCAGAAGCCGCTAACGCGGGATATTTCCTGAAAAATGGGGCGGGGGAGGCGTACGTCGCCGACACCTGGCACGGATCGTTCCCCGCCTGCGGCATCCTCGACCTGACCCGCCCCGCCGCGAAACGCTGGTTCCAGGACCGGCTCCGGGCGCTGCTGCGCCAGGGCGTGCAGGCGTTCAAGACGGACTTCGCCGAGGGCGTGCCCGCCGACGCCGTCGCCTACAACGGCATGACCGGCACCGACCTGCACAACGTCTACACGCTGCTGTTCAACGACGCGGTCGCCGAGGTGACCCGGGAGGTGCACGGGCACGGCCTGGTGTGGGCGCGCTCGTCGTTCCTGGGCGGGCAGCGGCACAGCGCCCAGTGGAGCGGCGACACGTACACGAGCTATGCCGCGATGGGCAGCACGATCCGGGGCGGGCTGGCGCACGGGCTGTCCGGGGTGCCGTTCTGGAGTCATGACGCGGGCGGGTTCACCGGGAGGCCGAGCGACGACCTGTTCGTGCGGTGGACGCAGTTCGGCGCGCTGTCGCCGCTGGTGCGGCTGCACGGCACGACGACGCGGGAGCCGTGGGAGTTCCCGGCCGTCGAGGAGCAGGCGGTCGACGCGCTGAGGCTGCGCTACCGGCTGATGCCGTACCTCTACTCGGCGGCCGTCGAGGCGGCGCGGACGGGAGCGCCGATGATGCGCGCGCTCTGCGTGGACCACCCGGAGGACCCGGTCGCCTGGCAGGCCGATCTGGAGTACCTGCTGGGGCGGGACCTGCTGGTCGCGCCGATGACCTCGCCCGGCGGCACGCGGGACGTCTACCTGCCGGATGGCGAGTGGGTGGACTACTGGACCGGCGAGACGCACGGCGGCAGGCGGTACGTGCGCGTGACGAAGCCGCTGGAGCAGATCCCGCTGTACGTGCGGCGCGGCGCGCTCGTCCCGGTCGCCGAACCGGGCGAGACCGTGACGACGCCGGACACGATCACGCTGGTCGCCTTCGGGGGCGGCGACTGCCGGATGCGGATCCACGACACCGACGGCGAGACCGCCGTCGTGGCCACCCGGGACGGCGACACGCTGCGCGTGACCGTCACCGGGCCGAAACGGGTCGCCGCCGTCGAGTTCGCCCCGGTGGCGGGCGCTCCCGGCAGGGCCGTCATCACCCAGGAGGGACCATGATCAGGAAGACTGGCGTGGCGGCGCTGGTGGCCGTGACGCTCGCGCTGTCGGCGTGCGGTGGTGGCGGCGGTGAGCCGGCGGCCGACCCGGGTCAGCCGCGCGTGCTCAAGCTCTGGCACTACGAGGCCGCCGAGAGCGCGATGGGCAAGGCGTGGGCCGAGGCGATCAAGAAGTTCGAGGCCACGCACCCGGGCGTCAAGGTGCGGTTCGAGGAGAAGAGCTTCGAGCAGATCCAGAAGACGGCGAGCATGGTGCTCAACTCCGACGAGGCGCCCGACCTCATGGAGTACAACAAGGGCAACGCCACCGCCGGCCTGCTGTCCAAGCAGGGCCTCATCGCCGACATGAGCGAGGAGGTGACCAAGCGCGGCTGGGACAAGCTGCTGCCGGGCGGCCTGGCGACCACGGCCCGCTACGACGACCGGGGCGTGATGGGCTCCGGCAACTGGTACGGGCTGCCCAACTACGGCGAGTTCGTGATGGTCTACTACAACAAGGACCTGTTCGAGAAGCACAAGGTCGAGGTCCCGGCGACGTACGAGGAGTTCACGGCCGCGCTGGACGCCTTCGTCAAGGCCGGCGTGACCCCGGTGTCGCTGGCGGGCGCCGAGTACCCGGCCCAGCAGATCGTCTACCAGCTCGCCCTCAGCAAGGCGGACCGCGCCTGGGTCGACGCGTACCAGTCCTACAAGGGCAAGGTGGACTTCCAGGGCCCGGAGCTCACGTACGGGGCGACGACGTTCGCCGACTGGGTGAAGAAGGGGTACGTCGACGAGAAGGCGTCCGGGCTGAAGGCCGAGGACATGGGCGTGGCGTTCATGAAGGGCGACTTCCCCGTCATGATCAGCGGGAGCTGGTGGTACGGCCGGGTCGCCGAGGAGGCCAAGGGGTTCGAGTGGGGCCACTTCCTGTTCCCCGGCTCGACGATGGCGCCCGGCTCCAGCGGCAACCTGTGGGTGGTGCCGGAGAAGTCGGCGAACAAGGACCTGGCCTACGACTTCATCGACATCACGATGAGCAAGGAGATCCAGAACCTGCTCGGCAACTCGGGCGGCGTCCCGGTCGCGGCCGACCCGGCGGCGATCACCGACCCGAAGAGCAAGGAGCTCATCGAGACGTTCAACAAGCTGACGGCGGCCGACGGGCTGGCCTTCTACCCCGACTGGCCCGCGCCCGGCTACTACGACGTCCTGGTCGCCGGCACGCAGCAGCTCATCAACGGCGCCAAGTCGCCGGCCGAGGTGCTGACCGAGATCGCCGGGCCGTACGAGGACAACCTCGCCGACCTCGGCAACTGAATGAGAAGGAGAGGCTACTGGCCCTACCTGGCGCCCAGCCTGCTGCTGTTCCTGGGCGTCATCGTGGTGCCGTTCCTGATGAACCTGGGCGTGAGCTTCACCCGCTGGTCGGGGGTGGGCACGCCCAGGTGGGTCGGCCTGGACAACTACGCCAGGCTGCTGGAGGACGAGCGCTTCTGGCTCTCGTTCCAGAACAACGTCGCGCTCATCGTGGCCATGGCGATCGTGCCCACGGTGATCGGCCTGGTGCTGGCCGCCGCGCTGTTCGACTACGTCGGCAAGCGGTTCGGGACGCGGACGGCGGCGGCGCTGCGGGCCATGTACTACCTGCCGCAGGTGCTGCCGGTCGCGGTGGCGGGCGTGGTGTGGGGCTGGATGCTGCACCCGTCGTACGGGGCGGTCAACCGGGCGTTCGGGCTGGAGCTGGACTGGCTGGGCGATCCCGATCTGGCGCTGGCGACGGTGATGGCGGTCATGGTCTGGTTCCAGCTCGGCTACCCCGTGGTGATCTTCATGGCGGGGTTGCAGCGCGTGGACCCGGCCTACTACGAGGCGGCCGAGCTCGACGGGGCGTCCTGGTGGCGCCGGGTGTGGCACATCACGGTGCCGCAGATCCGGCCGGAGATCTTCGTGGTGCTGCTGACGTGCACGATCGCCGCGCTGAAGGTGTTCGGGCCGATCTTCGTGCTCACGCGCGGCGGGCCGGGCAACGCCACGATGGTGCCGTCGTACTTCTCGTACCTGAACTTCTTCCAGAAGAGCAATGTCGGATACGGGTCGGCCATCGCCACGGTGCTGGCGCTGATCATCGTCGTGGTGACGTTCCTGTTCCTGCGCGTGCAGGAGCGTGAGCG
This sequence comes from Nonomuraea sp. NPDC023979, assembly GCF_040639085.1. Taxonomy (NCBI): domain Bacteria; kingdom Bacillati; phylum Actinomycetota; class Actinomycetes; order Streptosporangiales; family Streptosporangiaceae; genus Nonomuraea; species Nonomuraea sp. NPDC023979. The sequence continues at coordinate 523,876 of NZ_JBEZZG010000002.1, read as the reverse complement.
ATGAGGGGGCCGGGGCGCTGGGCGGTGCTCGCGGCGCTGGTCGTGCTGGCCGTGGTCATGGTGTTCCCGTTCCTGGTCGTGGCGCTCAACGCGGTCAAGTCGCCGGAGGAGTACAGCTCGGAGGGGCCGCTGAGCCTGCCCGGCGGCCTCCACCTCCAGGGCGTCGTGGACTTCTGGGAGCGGGTGGACTTCGGCGAGAAGCTCGTCAACAGCCTGCTGATCAGCGGCTCGGTGGCGGTGCTGGCGGTGGTGCTGTCGGTGCTCAACGCGTACGCGCTCGGCATCGGGCGGGTGCGCGGCCGGCTGTCGATCCTGGTGCTGTTCCTGGTGGCGAACACGCTGCCGCAGGAGGCGCTCGCTTACCCGCTCTACTACCTGGCCAAGGAGCTCGGGCTTTACGACACCCGGCTGTCGATGATCATCATCTTCACCGTGATCCAGGCGGCCTTCGGGACGTACCTGCTCAGCGCGGTGCTGGGCCAGTTCCCGAAGGAGATCCTGGAGGCGGCGGAGATCGACGGCGCGGGGCGGTTCCGGGCGCTGACCCGGATCGTGGTGCCGATCAGCCGGCCGACGCTGAGCGTGCTGATGATCTTCTTCTTCATCTGGACGTGGAACGAGTTCTTCCTCCCGCTGATCTTCCTGATCTCCAACGACAACCAGACGGTGCCGGTGGCGCTCGGCGTGCTGCAGGGGGAGCGGTACATGGACGCGACCATGTCCAGCGCCTCCGCCCTGCTGGGCATCGTCCCGGCCGTCGCGTTCTTCCTGATCTTCCAGCGCACGCTCACCCGAGGCATCACGGTCGGCGCCGTGAAGTGAGCCTCCCTTTCCCGAGGAGACACCCCCCATGTCCTTACGGTTACTCACCGCGGCCGTGCTGGCCGCCTCGCTGCTCACCGCGCCGGCCGCGCACGCGACGGCCGAGCCCGCCTTCCGCGACCCGGGGCTGCCGCTGGAGCAGCGGGTGGCCGACCTGCTTGGCCGGCTCACGCTCCCGGAGAAGCTCGGCATGCTGCACCAGTCGCAGCCGGCCATCCCCAGGCTGGGCATCCCGTACCACAAGAACGGGACCGAGGCGCTGCACGGCGTCGCCTGGTCCAACCACCGCGACGACAACTGGAACATGAAGCTCGCGAGCGGGACCGTGTTCCCGCAGGCCGTGGGCCTGGCCAGCACCTGGGACCCGGCGCTGGTCAAGCGGGTCGGCGACGCCGTGGGCGACGAGGCGCGCGGCCACAACGCGCTCGACCCGGTCCTGTGGGGGCTGCAACTGTGGGCGCCCGTCGTGGACCCGCTGCGCGACCCGCGCGCCGGCCGCAACGAGGAGGGCTATTCGGAGGACCCGCTGCTCAGCGGCACGATGGCCACCGCCTACGGCAAGGGCCTCCAGGGTGACGACCCGTTCTACCTCAAGACCGCGCCCGTGCTGAAGCACTATCTGGGCTACAACAACGAGACCGACCGCAGCCTGACCTCGTCCAACCTGACGCCCCGGCTCAAGCGCGAATACTACGAGCAGCCGTTCAGGCAGGCGATCTCGGCCGACGCCGCGACCGGCGTGATGGCCTCCTACAACCTGGTCAACGGCCGCCCCAACCACGTCAACCGGGACCTGGACGAGGTCGTCCGCTCCTGGACGGACCGGACGCTCTACAACGTGAGCGACGCATGGGGGCCGCACGCGCTCACCGACCCGGAGAAGTACTTCGACGACAAGCCGGAGGCGTTCGCCGCCGTGCTCAAGTCGGGCCAGGACAGCTTCACCATCGACGGCGCCGACTCCGGGCCGCTGGTCGAGAACCTGACGATCGCGCTGGAGCGGGGCCTCATCACCGAGGCCGACGTGGACCGGGCGGTGGGGCACGCGCTGTCGGTGCGGTTCCGGCTCGGCCACTTCGACCCGGACGGCGGCCCGTACCGGGACATCGGTCCCGAGGTGATCGACAGTGCCGAGCACCGGCGGCTGAACCGGGAGGCCGCGGGCAAGGCGGCGGTGCTCCTGCGCAACTCCGGCGTGCTGCCGCTGCGCGACCCCGGCTCGGCGGCCGTGGTGGGCCCGCTGGCCGGCAAGCTGTACGGCGACTGGTACGCGGGCAGCATGCCGTACCAGGTGACGCCGCTCGACGGGATCAAGGAGCGCGTCAAGGACGTGACCACCGCCCAGGGCCTGGAGCGGATCGCCCTCAAGCACCTCGGCTCCGGCAAGTACGTCACCGCGACGGCGGGCAACACCGCGCTGGCCGACACCACGCCCACGGCCGCCTCGCAGTGGGACCTCACCGACTGGGTGAGCGGCGTCTCCACGCTGCGCAACGCCGGCAACGGCAAGCTGCTCGGCGGCAACTGGCGCTCGCTCGACACCGACGACGACGAGCCCAACGGCTGGTACGTCCAGCAGCAGTTCGCGCTGGAGAAGCAGGCCGACGGCAGCCATCTCGTCCGTTACGCCGGGTTCGAGAGCGTGGAGAGCTGGTACGGGCTGCGCGACCCGTACGTGACCGTCAACGCCGACGGGACGCTCGGCCTGGCCCCCAAGGCGCAGGCGGCGCGCTTCGCCAAGGAGATCGTCTCCGACGGCGTCGCCGAGGCCGCCGAGCGGGCCCGCAAGGCCGACGTGGCCGTGGTGGTCGTCGGCAGCCACCCGTGGGTGCACGGCCGCGAGTTCCACGACCGCGACGACCTCCGGCTCGGCGAGGGGCAGCTCCGGCTCGTCAAGGCCGTGCGCGCGGCCAACCCGAGGACGGTCGTGGTGCTGGAGACCAGCTACCCGGTGATCGTGGACGCCCCGACGCTGCTGTGGACCACGCACGCCGGCGCCGAGACCGGGCACGCCGTGGCCGACGTGCTCTTCGGCGACGTCAACCCGGCCGGGCGGCTCACCCAGACCTGGTACGCCACCGACGACCTGCCGAGCATCCTGGACTACGACCTGGCCAAGACCGGCATGACGTACCTGTATCACCGGAGCGGCGAGCTCTACCCGTTCGGCCACGGCCTCAGCTACACCACGTTCGGCTACCAGGGGCTGCGGGTGCGCGGTGACGAGGTGAGCGTCAAGGTCACCAACACCGGCGACGTGGCGGGCGAGGAGGTCGTCCAGCTCTACACCCGCCAGCGCGCGTCGCGGTTCGACCAGCCGGTCAAGCGGCTGCGCGGCTTCGAGCGGATCGCGCTGGCGCCGGGCGAGTCGCGTACCGTCACCTTCCGGCTCGCGCGGGCGGACCTGGCCGTGTGGGATCACACGCGGGAGCGGTGGGCCGTCGAGTCCGCCACCCACGACGTGCTGGTCGGCTCCTCGTCCGACCGGATCCGCCAGCGGGCCACGCTGCGTGTCAAGGGGGAGACGATCCCGCCGAGGGATTTGTCGCGGACGACCCGGGCGATGAACTTCGACGACTACTCGGGCGTCGCGTTCGCCGACGAGAACAAGGTCGCCGGTGACGTCGTCGCGGGCTCCTCCGGCGACTGGATCTCCTTCACCGACGCCGTGTACGGGGGCGCGCTGACGGCCGGCGTCGCGTCGGTCGCGGGCGGCTCGATCGAGGTGCGGCGCGGCTCCCCGGCCGGCGCCCTGCTCGCCACCGTCACGGTCCCGGCGACGGGCGGCGTGTACGCGTGGGGCACGGCCACGGCGTCGCTCAAGGCGGGGAAGGGCGATCTGTACCTGGTGTTCCAGGGTGACGTCCGATTGCGAGACGTGGCATTTAAGTTCGTTGATTAACCAAACTATTGACCTCGATCGCCGCCTGTGTGAGCCTCTGTGGTAGCTCATGCGCGCGAGGCGCGGCGACGGTCAGGGTCCTGCAACCTGGTTCGTGCATGGCGCTCTGTCTGTTCGTCCTCGGGTGCGCTTCCGGCGTGCCCGGAAAGGGAGAGCCGCTCATGCGAAAGGCATTGCTCAGCCTGATCGCGATCACCGCCGTGCTGATGGTCACGGCGGTGGTCCGGATGGCGCCGGTCTCCGCCGTGTCGGCGGACCCGTACACCTACAAGAACGTCAGGATCGACGGCGGCGGGTTCGTGCCCGGCGTCCTGTTCAACCCCGGCGAACGCGACCTGATCTACGCCCGCACCGACATCGGCGGCGCCTACCGCTGGAACCAGTCCACCAGGTCGTGGAAGCCGCTGCTCGACTGGGTCGGCTGGGACAGGTGGGGCTGGAACGGCGTGGTCAGCATGGCCGCCGACCCGGTCGACACCGACCGGGTCTACGCCGCCGTCGGCATGTACACCAACGACTGGGACCCCAACAATGGGGCCGTCCTCCGCTCCACCGACAAGGGCGACTCCTGGCAGGCCGCCGAGCTGCCGTTCAAGCTCGGCGGCAACATGCCCGGGCGCGGCATGGGCGAGGCGCTGGCCGTCGACCCGAACAAGAACAGCGTCCTGTACCTCGGCACGCCCAACGGCAACGGCCTGTGGCGCAGCACCGACCACGGCGCGACCTGGGCGAAGGTGGCGAGCTTCCCCAACCCCGGCGACTACGCCCAGGACCCGGACGACCCCAACGGCTACCTCAGCCACCGGCCCGGCGTCGTCTGGGTGACCTACGACCCGCGCTCCTCGTCGCCGGGCAGCGCCACCCGGACGATCTACGTGGGCGTCGCCGACAAGGACAACACCGTCTACCGCACCACCGACGCCGGGGCCACCTGGGAGCGGCTGGCCGGGCAGCCGACCGGCTACATCGCGCACAAGGGCGTGCTCGACACCGAGAACGGCCACCTGTTCATCGCCACCAGCGACACCGGCGGCCCGTACGACGGCGCCAAGGGCGACGTGTGGCGGTACGCGACCGCGACCGGCACGTGGACGCAGGTCAGCCCGGTGCCGTCGGCGAGCGCCGACGACTACTTCGGCTACAGCGGCCTCACCCTCGACCGGCAGGACCCGGGCACGCTCATGGTCGCCACGCAGATCTCCTGGTGGCCCGACGTGATCTTCTTCAGGAGCACCGACTCGGGCGCCACCTGGACCCGCGTGTGGGACTGGACCTCGTACCCGAACCGCAGTTTCCGCTACAAGATGGACATCGCCGAGGTGCCGTGGCTGACGTTCGGCACCAACCCGCAGCCGCCGGAGGTCACGCCCAAGCTCGGCTGGATGACCGAATCGCTGGAGATCGACCCGTTCGACTCCGACAGGATGATGTACGGCACCGGCGCGACCATCTACGGCACCGAGGACCTCACCCGGTGGGACTCCGGCGGCCAGTTCACGATCAGGCCGATGGTCCGGGGCCTGGAGGAGACCGCGGTCCTCGACCTGGTCAGCCCGCCGACCGGCGCGCCGCTGGTCAGCGCGCTGGGCGACATCGGCGGCTTCCGCCACACGGACCTGGACGCGGTGCCGCCGATGATGTTCACCTCGCCCGGGTTCACCTCGACCACCAGCCTCGACTACGCCGAGAAGAACCCGGCCGTCATGGTCAGGGCCGGCAACTTCACCGACGCCGACCGGCCGAACGACAGCCACGTCGCCTTCTCCACCGACGGCGGCGCGAACTGGTTCCAGGGCGGCGAGCCGGGCGGGATCAACGAGGGCGGCACGGTCGCGGCGGCGGCCGACGGCTCCCGGTTCGTGTGGGCGCCCAAGGGCGTCGCCCCGCACTACTCCGTCGGCTACGGCACCTCCTGGCAGCAGGCGCGGGGCCTGCCCACGGGCGCGATCGTCGAGTCGGACCGGGTGAACCCGATGAAGTTCTACGGCTTCGCCGCCGGCCGCTTCTACGTCAGCACCGACGGCGGCGCGAGCTTCACCGCCACGGCCGCGACCGGGCTGCCCGCCGAGGGCAACACCCATTTCAAGGCGCTGCCGGGCAGGGAGGGCGACGTCTGGCTGGCCGGCGGGACGGGCCTGTTCCACTCGACCGACAGCGGCGCCTCCTTCACCAAGCTGCCCGGCATCACGTCGGCGGTGAACGTCGGCTTCGGCAAGGCCGCGCCCGGCGCCACCTACCAGGCCCTGTACGCGGTGGCGACCGTCGGCGGCGTCACGGGCCTCTACCGGTCCGACGACGCGGGCTCGTCCTGGGTGCGCATCAACGACGACGAGCACCAGTGGGGCAACATGGGCGAGGCCCTGACAGGCGACCCGCGCGTGTACGGGCGCGTCTACCTGGGCACCAACGGCCGGGGCATCATCTACGGCGACCGCACCGGCCCCGAGCCGACGATCACCCCCACGGCCACGGTCACCCCGACGGCCACGGTCACGCCCACGGCGACGGTCACCCCGACCACCGACAAGGCGTGCACCGCCACCTACCAGCCCGGCAACCAGTGGCCGGGCGGCTTCCAGGCGGGCGTGACGGTCAAGAACACCGGCGCCTCGGCCGTCTCCGGCTGGAAGGTCACCTGGACCTTCCCCGGCGACCAGCGCATCACCCAGCTCTGGAACGGCTCCCACACCCAGACGGGCGCCGCGGTGAGCGTGACCGACGCCGGTTACAACGGCGCCGTCCAGCCGGGCGCGAGCACGTCGTTCGGCTTCACCGGCGGCCACTCCGGGAGCAACACCCCGCCCGCCACGCTCACCTGCGCGGCGAGCTGACCTGACGCGAGGGGGCGGCGTGCGGGCCGCCCCCTCGCGCTCAGCCCTTGATCGCCCCCACGATCACGCCCTTGGTGAAGTGGCGCTGCACGAACGGGTAGATGATCAGCGCCGGGACCACCGCGATCACCACGATCGCCATCTTGATCGCCAGCGTCGGGGGAGCGTCGTGCCCCATGCCGCTCACGCCCAGCGTCGCGGTGGGCAGCGGGTTGGAGTCGACCACGTACTGCCGCAGGATGAGCGCCAGCGGCCACTTGCGCGTGTCGTCGATGTAGAGCATCGCGTTGAACCACGCGTTCCAGTAGCCGACCGCGTAGAACAGGCCGACGACCGCCGTGACCGCCTTGGACATGGGCAGCACGATCCGCCACAGGATGCGGAACTCGCCGGCCCCGTCGATCCGCGCGCTGTCCATGATCTCGCCGGGGATGTTCATGAAGAACGCCCGCAGCACCACGACGTTGAACGCGGACACGGCCGTCGGCAGGATGAGCGACCAGTAGCTGTCCTTCAGCCCGAGCCCGCTGACCATCAGGTAGACGGGGATGATGCCGGGGAAGAACACGAACATCAGCAGCACGCTGAACAGCAGCGGCCGGTGCGCGAACGAGCCGGGCCGCGACAGCGAGTACGCGCCCAGCACGCTGACGCCCAGGCTGATGGCGGTGCCGCCGACGGTCACGAGCGTGCTCACCAGGACGGCCCGGCTGACCACCGAATCCGAAAATATTTGGATATAGGCGTCGAAATGGATGCCTTCGGGCACCAGGACCAGCCCGCCCCCCCGGTTCACGGTCGCCGCCGAGCTCAGGCTCGTCAGCACGATCGTGTAGAGCGGGAACAGCACGGCCAGCACGATCAGCGTGAGCAGCGTTCCCTTGCCGACCCGGCCCGCGGGGGAGGGCGCCTCCTCCCACGCCGCCAGCCCGGCGGGCTTCCTGCCCCGCCTCGTCGCCAAGAGCGTCATGACTTCGAATACACCCCTCGCTCGCCGAACGCGTGGGCCACCCGGTTCGCCGCCAGGATCAGCAGCAGTCCGACCAGCCCCTTGAACAACCCGGCGGCCGCGCCGTACCCGAGGTCGCCGGTGCGCAGGCCGGACCAGTAGACGAAGGTGTCGAACACCTCCGACGCCTCGCTCCCGACGGCGCTGCGCTGCAGCATGAACTGCTCGAACCCGACGTTCAGCGCGTCGCCCAGGCGCAGGATCAGCAGCAGGATGATGACCGGGCGCAGCCCGGGCAGCGTGATGTGCCACATCCGGCGCCACCGCTTGGCGCCGTCGACCGCCGCGGCCTCGTACAGGCTCGGGCTGATCGTGCTGAGCGCGGCCAGGAAGATGATCGCGCCCCAGCCCGCGTCCTTCCAGATCGTCTGGGACGTCAGCAGCAGGATGAACGTGTCGGAGTTCGTCATCCAGTCGACGCCCTCGTGGCCCCGCTCGCGCAGGAGTTGCGACAGCAGCCCGGCCCCGCCGAACATCTGCTGGAAGATGGCCACGACCAGCACCCAGGAGAAGAAGTACGGCATGTAGACGACGCCCTGCACGAACGCCCGCAGCCGGGCCGAGACCACGCTGTTGAGCAGCAGCGCCAGCATGATCGGCACCGGGAAGTAGAACACGAGCTGGAACGCGGTGATCGCCAGCGTGTTCACCATCGCGCGCAGGAACTGCGGATCCTCGAAGAGCAGCGCGAAGTTCGTGAACCCGATGACCGGGCTGCCCAGGATGCCGTCGGTGTAGGGGTTGTAGTCCTGGAAGGCGATGACGTTGCCGAGCGCCGGGATCCACCAGAAGGCCAGGACGACCAGCAGCATCGGCAGGTTCATCAGGACCAGTGGCCAGTCCCTGCGCAGCTTGGCCCGCCAGGTCAGCTCCTTGCCGGGCCTGGCGGCCCGCCTCCGGCGTGGTGTGGCGGCGGTCGCGGAGATCACAGCCTGCCGTTCTCCCGGGCGACCTTGCTGTAGAAGTCCCTGGCCTCGTTGCCGCCCTGGTCCTGCCATTCCTTCACGATCTGCTTCCACTCGGAGACCGGCCGCTTGCCTCGGTAGATCTCGTTGAGCTTGTCCTCGGTCGGCTGCGCGAGTGCGGCCATCTTCGACGGCACCTCCACGCGGAGGCCGACGAACGGGTCGTTCTCCAGGTGCTTGGAGGCGGCGGTCTGCCACTCCCACATCGCCTGGACGTAGCCGGGGTACTGGCTCTGCGAGGTGGCGCCGGGCCGGCCCGACAGGAACAGGTAGGTGGGCGCGACCTCCTTGCGCCCGAGCGCGGTGGGCGTGACCTTGCCGTCCTTGACGTCGTAGTGCTTGCCCTCGACGCCGTTGTTGACCAGCTCGTACTCCTGGGTGCCGAACGGGGCCGAACACCAGTTGGCCAGCCCGAGCAGCTCGCGGGTGCGCGCGTCGCCGAGGCCCTTCTTGATGAAGGTGAACATGCCGGCGGGCTCGTTGCGCCACACCATGATCTTGCCGCCCGGCTTGGCCGGGTAGGGGGCGACCGCCCGCATGTCGAACTTGGGGTTGTCCGGCAGGAAGCGGCCCAGCGCCTCGTGCCAGGAGCCGGGGCCGTCCTTGTAGATGACGAGCTGGCCGCTGCCGAAGGGCGCCTTCTGGTCGGCGTCCTTGTTGGCCACGACGTCCGGGTGCACCCAGCCGCTCTCGAAGAGCTTGGTGACGAACTCGACGGAGGCGGCGAACTCGTCGGTCTCGTACTTGTACACCAGCTTGCCGCCGACGTTGCGCCACTCGCGCGGGGAGTCGAAGGCGCGCTGGATCTCCTGGTCGACGGCGCCGAACGCCCAGCGCTTCTTCTTCGGGTCGGTCAGCTCCTTGCCGAGCACGAGCAGGTCGTCGGCGCTCTTGGGCTGCGCCAGGCCGAGCTCGTCGAGGATGTCCTGGCGGACGAACGTGGCGAGCGCGTACGGGTCGTTCTGCCACGGGATGCCCTGGAGGACGCCGCCGAACACGCCGTAGTGCCAGGCGGCGGTGTCGTAGTTGGCCAGCAGCGGGAACTCCTTGGCCTTGTCCCCGGCCAGGTAGGGCGACAGGTCGGCGAAGAGCTTGTTGGCGGCCTCGGTGAAGTGCGCGATCGTGATGAGGTTCCAGCCGGGGATCTGCATCATGTCGGGGACGTCGCCGCTGGCCAGGAGGGTGTTCAATTTCTGTACGTACGTGTTGCCGTCGGAGATGTTGAACCGGACGGTGCCGCCGAGCCGTTCGTTGACGGTCTCGTAGTAGGAGTTGTCGCCGAGCCCCGGAGGGACCGTGCCCCACAGCGGCGTCATCGCCGTCACCTCCTTGCCGCTGGTCAGCGGCGTGGCCGTGACCGCCCGCACCATCTGGGCCGGCCGGGTGACGAAGCCTGGGTAGACGAACTCGGAGCCCGGCAGGTCGGGCGTGAGGCCGGGGATCTCGAACGGGATCCGGTTCGGCACCAGGCTCTTGAGCTTGTCCGCGGCCACGGCCGTGCCTTTGGACAGCTCGCGCTTCTCCGCGCAGCCGGTGGTCGCCGCCAGGACGCCCGCACCTACCAGGCCGAGAAACCCGCGACGGGTCGTCTGAGGTGACATGGCTCGGTCCCTTCTCTGAGTGGGGGATGGCCTCGAGAAAATTAGTTGGTATTTCGACCAAACAAATTAGTAGACTGTGACCGTACCCACAAGGGAGCGTCACGGTCACAGGTTGGTGAAGGGAGCCCGCGATGCGGCATGCTGGGGTCACTTCTCGGCGGGAACGGGGCTGATATTGATCACATCCACGACCGGCCCGCAGCCGGCCGACTTCGCGGACGTCCGGGCCACCAACCTCGCGGTCGTGCTGCGCTTCGTGCGCGAGCACGCGCCGTGCTCCCGGGCCGACATCGCGGCGTCGACGGGGCTGAACAAGGCCACCGTGTCCAGCCTGGTCGCCGACCTCATCGACCGGCGGCTGGTGCGCGAGACCGGCCTGACGGAGAACCGCGTGGGCAGGCCCGCCACGATGCTCGTGCTCGACGGCTCGCCCTACGCCGCGATCGGCGTCGAGATCAACGTCGACTACGTCACCGCTGTGGCCACCGGGCTGGCCGGGGAGCGGCTGCTCACCTGGCGGCGCTCGTTCGGCGCCGGTGACTCGGTCAACCAGGGCGTGGCCGCCGTCGCCGCGATCGTCCGGCGGGTGATCAACCGGATGGCCAAGGAGGAGCGGCAGGTCCTCGGGCTCGCCGTCGGCCTGCCCGGCCTCGTCGACGTGCAGGGCACCGTGCGCATCGCGCCCAACCTCGGCTGGTACGACGCCGACATCGGCGGCGACCTGGCCAAGGCGCTGCGCGATCCCGGGTTCGCCATCCAGGTCGACAACGACGCCAACCTGGCGGCCCTGGCCGAGCAGCGGTTCGGCGCCCACGCCGGGGCCGCCGACCTGATCTACCTGACCGGCGAGATCGGCGTCGGCGCGGGCGTCATCCTCGACGGGCGGCTGCGGCGCGGCGCGCTCGGCTACAGCGGCGAGCTCGGCCACGTCCAGCTCGACCCGGACGGCCCGGAGTGCCGCTGCGGGCGGCGCGGCTGCCTGGAGGCGGTGGCCGGCATCGGCGCCGTGCTGCGCCGGCTGGACCCCTCACCGGCCGAGATCGAGGTGGAGATCGAGGAGGTCGTGCGCTCGGCCCGCGCGGGCGACGACAGCACGCTGACCCTGCTCGCCTCCGTCGGCGCCGGGCTCGGCCGGGGCGTGTCGATCATCGCCAACCTGCTCAACCCGGAGGTCGTCATCCTCGGCGGCTACTACGTGCCGCTCGCGCCGTGGCTGCTGCCCGCCGTGCACGCCGAGGTCGCCGACCGGGCCATCGCGCCGCAGGCCGGCGGCGTGCGGGTGGTGGCCTCGACGCTCGGGCACGACGCCGCCGCGCTGGGCGGCGCCGCCCGCGTGCTCGACTCGGTGGATTCGGGAAGATTGCCCGGAGGAATCTCGCGAAACTCTTGACCCGGGTTCGCGGCGACGTGCACCCTTCATGAAACTCCACGAAACATCCCCGAAACGCCCCCGGCCGGTCATCGAAGCGCTTCGACACCCCCTCAGAGGATGGCCATGCACGAACCCTTCCGCGACCCCGAGCTCCCCCTTCCCGACCGGATCGCCGACCTGTCGAGCAGGCTCACTCTGGCCGAGAAGGTGGGCCTGCTGCACCAGTACCAGGCGCCCGTCGAGCGGCTGGGCGTCGGCCCGTTCCGCACCGGCACCGAGGCGCTGCACGGCCTGGCCTGGCTCGGGCCCGCCACCGTGTTCCCGCAGGCGATCGGGCTGGCCTCGACCTGGGACCCGGAGCTGGTCCGCCGGGTCGGCGAGGCGACCGGCGACGAGGTGCTGGCCTTCCACCACAAGGACCCGACCGGCGCCGGGCGCAACGTGTGGGCCCCGGTCGTCAACCCGCTGCGCGACCCGCGCTGGGGGCGCAATGAGGAGGGCTACTCCGAGGACCCCTGGCTGACCGGTCTCATGGGCGCGGCGTACGCCCACGGCCTTCGTGGGAGCGCTCCCGTACTGAAGACGGCGCCCACGCTCAAGCACTTCCTCGCCTACAACAACGAGACCGACCGCTGCGAGACCTCCAGCAACCTCCCGCCGCGCGTGCTGCACGAGTACGAGCTGCCCGCCTTCCGCCCCGCGCTCGAACAGGGCGCCGCCGTCGCCGTCATGCCCTCCTACAACCTCGTCAACGGCCGCCCCGCCCACCTCAGCCCGCTGATCAACGAACTGCTGCGCGCCTGGGCGCCCGACGACCTGCTCGTCGTCAGCGACGCCTACGCCCCCGGCAACCTATACGGCCTCCAGGGCTACCACGACACCCCCGCCGAGGCGTACGCGCACGCCGTCCGCGCCGGGCTCGACAGCTTCACCCAGGACGACGACCGCGCCGAGGCCACCCTCGGCCACCTGCGCGACGCCCTCGACCAAGGGCTGCTCACCGAGGACGACATCGACACCGCCGTGCGGCACGCCCTGTCGATCCGGTTCCGGCTCGGCGAGTTCGACCCCGCGACCCCGTACGACGACATCACCGAAGAGGTCGTCAACTGCCCGGCGCACCAGGAGCTCGCCCGCGAGGCGGCCCGGCGCTCGATCGTGCTGCTCGACAACGACGGGCTGCTGCCGCTGCGCGACGTCACCACTGTCGCCGTCATCGGGCAGCTCGGCGACACCGTCCTGGAGGACTGGTACAGCGGCACCCTCCCGTACGCCGTCACCGCCCGAGGCGGGATCGCCGAACGGTGCACGACCGTGTTCTGCGAAGGCGTCGACCGGGTCACGCTCACTGCCGAGGCCGGGCCCGTGACCGCCGACCCCGCCGGAGGGCCGCTCAGCCTCGGCAGCGCGGAGGCCGACACGTTCGACGTGTTCGACTGGGGCGGCGGCGCCTACGCCCTGCGCGCCGTGGCCACCGGCCGGTTCGTGTCCGTGGCCGACGGCGTGCTCGTCAACGACCAGCCGGGGCCCAACGGGTGGGAGGTGCGCCAGACGTTCCGCATGGAGGAACGCCCGCGCGGCTCGCTCGCCCTGCGCCACATCTCCACCGGCTGCTACGTCGGCGCGGCAGCCGACGGCACCCTGCGCCTCGTCGACGACGCCGACCAGGCCGTCTGGCTCGTCATGGACGTCATCAGGGACGGCGCCCGGCAGGCCGCCGACCTGGCCGCCGCCGCCGACGTGGCCGTCGTCGTCGTGGGCGACCACCCCCTCGTCAACGGCCGCGAGACCGAGGACCGCACCACCCTCGCCCTCGCCCCAGCCCAGGACGCCGTCGTCCGCGCCGTGCGCGCCGCCAACCCGCGCACCGTCATGGTCGTCACCAGCGGCTACCCGCTCACCTGGACCGCCACCGGGCTGCCCGCCGTCCTCTGGTCCGCCCACGGCGGCCAGGAGTACGGCCGCGCCCTCGCCGACGTGCTCTTCGGCGACGCCGACCCCGAAGGCCGGCTCACCCAGACCTGGTACCGCTCCGAACAGGAGCTCCCCGACCTGCTCGACTACGACATCATCACCGCCGACGCCACCTACCTCTACTTCCGCGGCACCCCCCGCTACCCCTTCGGCCACGGCCTCAGCTACGCCGCCTTCGACTACAGCGGCCTGCGCGTGACTCTGACGGGAGACACGGTCACCGGCGAGGTCACCGTCACCAACACCGGCGACCGGCCCGGCGCCGAAGTCGTCCAGTTCTACACCCACCAGCAGCGCTCCCGCGTCAAGCAGCCGCTGCGCCGCCTGCGCGGCTTCGAGCGCGTCCGCCTCGCCCCCGGCGAGAGCCGCACCGTCCGCCTCACCCTGCCCGTGACCGAGCTCGCCTTCTGGGACGTCACCCGTAGCCGCTTCGTCGTCGAGACCGCCCCGCACCAGCTCATGGTCGGCCGCAGCGCCACCGATTTGCGGCTCAGCGCCCGCTTCGAGGTCACCGGCGAGAACGTCCCGCCCCGCCGCGGCCTCCTGCGCGCCGTCGACCACGACTCCTACGACGCCGTCACCTTCACCGACGCCGCCCGCGAGAACGGCGAAGCCGTACGCGCCGAGACCGAAGGCGCCTGGATCCTCTTCCGCCAGGTCGACCTCACCGGCGCCGCCTCCTGCCTCGCCGTCGCCGGCAGCACCGAAGGCGGCGTCATCACCCTGCGCCTCGGCGACCCCCTCTACGGCAAGTCCCTCGCCACCTTCCCCGTGCCCCGCACCGGCCGCCACGACCAGCACGCCATCGCCGCCTCCCTTGCGGGCGTGCGCGGCGTGCACGATCTTTATGTCGTGTTCGAGAACGACGGCATCACGCTGGCCCAGCTCGACCTCGGAGCCGGCGCTTGAGCGGGCGCACGGTCACGATCGCCGAAGTCGCCCGGCACGCCGGCGTGGCCGTCAGCACCGTCTCCTACGTGCTCAGCGGCAAACGCACCATCTCCGCCGACACCCGGCGCCGCGTCCTCGACAGCATCAACGCCCTCGGCTACCACCCCCACGCCGGCGCCCGCGCCCTCGCCAGCAAACGCGCCAACGTCATCGCCCTCGTCCTGCCGCTGCGCGCCGGCATGCACGTGCCCGTCCTCATGCGCTTCGCCAGCGCCGTCGTCACCGCCGCCCGCGGCTACGACCACGACGTGCTCCTCCTCACCGCCGACGAAGGCACCGACGGCATCCGCCGCGTCGCCGCCAGCGCCCTCGTCGACGCCTTCGTCCTCATGGACGTCGAACTCGACGACCGCCGCGTCCCCCTCCTGCGCGACCTCGCCGAACCCAGCGTCCTCATCGGCTTCCCCGCCTCACCCGCCGGCCTTACCTGCGTCGACCTCGACTTCGCCGCCGCCGGCGAACGCTGCGTCGCCCACCTCGCCGAACGCGGCCACACCCAGATCGCCCTGCTCGGCGCCCCCGCCGTCGTCTACGAACGCGGCACCGGCTTCGCCCGCCGCACCCGCGAAGGCTTCCTCGCCGCCCTCACCGTCCACCACGTCACCGGCGTCGCCCTGCCCTGCGAGGAGACCTTCGACGAGGTGTACGAGACCGTCCGCACGCTCCTGACCGACCGGCCTGGCCTCTCCGGCCTCGTCGTCCACAACGAAGCCGCCGTCGGCCACGTCCTCAGCGCCCTGCGCCAGCTCGGCAAACGCGTCCCCCACGACGTCGCCGTGGTCGCCATCTGCCCCGACGACGTCGCCGAACGCGCCAGCCCGCCGCTCACCTCCGTCCTCATCCCCGCCGAGGAGGTCGGCCGCGAAGCGGTGCGCCTCGTCATGGACAAACTCGCCGGCAAGCCCGCCCCCCAGGCCACCCTCCTCCCCCCACACCTGGCCCTCCGCGCCAGCACCTGACCCCCAGCCCTCCTCCCTTTGACGACGCCCGCCGTAGCGGGCGCGGCCTTTCCGGGGAGGGCGGCGGCTGCCCCGAGCCGCCGCGCGCCGCCCCCTCCCAGAGAGCCGCCCGCCGCAGCGGGGCCTCGCCTTGTCGCAGGGGCGTGGGCTCCGGGGAGGCGGTGGGACTGTCTCACCAGGACGCGCCGTCGTCGGGCCCGCCCGTGGCCCCCGGGGGCTCGCGACCTCACCAGGCCCGCCGTCCCCTCCTCGGAGAGGTCCCGCCTCCCTCCCCGAAGAGACGCCCGCCGTAGCGGGACCTCGCCTTCTCAGGGGCGTGGGTTTCGGGGAGGCGGTGGGGGCGCTTCCTGCGAAGGCGTGCGCCGTCGTCGGGCTTGCCGGCTCGTCGGGGGGCCGTCAAAGAATCAAGAAAGCCCCGAAAGCTCCCAGCAACACGGCGGGCACCGCTGGGGACAGCCAGGTGTGCCAGGCGGGGGGCCGGGAGGCGAGGGGCAGGGTGGGCCAGCGAGTGAGGGTGGCGGCCGTGGCGGCGGCGAGGGTGGCGGCGCCGAGG
The DNA here is from genome assembly GCF_040639085.1 of Nonomuraea sp. NPDC023979. Taxonomy (NCBI): domain Bacteria; kingdom Bacillati; phylum Actinomycetota; class Actinomycetes; order Streptosporangiales; family Streptosporangiaceae; genus Nonomuraea; species Nonomuraea sp. NPDC023979. The sequence goes on along the minus strand of NZ_JBEZZG010000002.1, from coordinate 507,937 downwards.
GCCCAGGTGAACGGGGGGACGGGACCCCAGGCGCCGGCGCGGTGGCCGAGCCAGAGGAACAGGGCCGCCCAGAGGATGCGGCTGACGGCGGAGACCCGGTCGAGGGCGGGGTTGCGGAAGGCGGAGTAGAGCAGCCCAAGCCCGATGAAGGGGAAGGTGAGGGCGAAGAGGAGCTCGCGGATCGGGGGTCCGTCGCCGTCGGGCGGGGTGACGCCGAGGAGGCGCCGGCCGAGGTCGTCGACGTCCTTGCTGGTGTTGCCGAGGACGACCACGCCGCGCCCGCTCGCGGGGTCGAAGCCCGCGTAGGTGCTGTGCCCGCCGGTGGCGCCGTTGTGCCAGGTGATCTGGCGGTCGCCGTAGGCGGTGGTGAACCAGCCGTAGCCGATGCGCCGGTGCTCGCCTGCGGGGAAGCGGGGCTTGGCGGCGTCGGCGCCGGGGGCGGTGCCCGCCATGACGGCCTGGACGAGGCGGGCGATGTCGTGGGAGGTGGACCAGACGGCTCCGCCCGCGCCGGCGTGACCGTGGTCGCGCCAGGGGTCCATCGGCTGGCCGTACTGGCTCCGGCCGTGCGCGTGTCCGGCGGGGAGTGGTTCGCCGGGCTGGAGGACGACGGTGGAGGTCATGCCGAGCGGCCGGAGGAGCCGGTCGCGCAGCAGGGTCTCGTAGTCGGTGCGGGCGTGTTCGGCGAGGGCGAGGCCGAGGAGTGAGACGCCGAGGTTGGAGTAGGACACCTTGCCCCGGCCGGAGGCGGAGACGGCGGCGGCGTCGGCGAGTGCTTGCTGGGGCCCGGCGGCCGCGTAGGGGTCGGCGCCGCCGAAGACGTACAGGTAGGAGCGGAGGAAACCGGCCGGGGTGGTGCGCACGCTGGGCACTCCGGCGCGGTGGGAGGACAGTTCGGCGAGGGTGGCGGAGCCGACGGCGGGGTCGGAGAACGGGACGGCGGGCAGCAGGTCGCGGACAGGGGTGTCGGGGGAGAGGCCGAGGTCGGCGAGCAGCATCCCGGTCATGGTCTTGGTGATGGAGCCCAGCTCGTAGGCGGTGCCGGGGCCGACGGGGCGGGGGTCGGGGCCGCCGGTGTCGCCGACTCCGGCGTGGCGGACGCGGCCGTTCTCGATGAGGGCCACCGACAGGCCCTGGTGTCCGGCGTCGCCGGCGGCACGGCGTACCTGCTGGGCGAGGGCGGGGTCGCCGGTCGTGGCGGGGCTCAGGGCGGGCGGGCGGGGGGCGATGAGCAGGGCGAGCGCGGCCACGACCAGGGCGGAGAGGACAGCTACTCGCTTCATATTTCCGATAATACGTAATTCCGAAGTTCGGTGCGAAGGCGCCGGAAACGCGAAGGGCGCGCCCCCCCGAAGGGGACGCGCCCGGAAAGGGTCGTGCGGGCTGTTACCAGTCGCCTCCGCCGAAGTCTCCGCCACCGAAGTCTCCGCCGAAGTCGCCCCAGCCGCCACCGCCCATGTCGCCGCCGAAGTCGCCGCCACCCGCGTCGGACATGCCCTCGGCATAGCCGGCGCCGTAGCCGCCCATGCCCCAGCCGCCCATCATGCTGCCCATCATGGTGCCGATGAACATGCCGGTCATGATGTCGCCGAAGCCGCCGTAGTAGCCGTAGGCGTAGGGCTGGTAGGCCGGGCCCGCGTCGTAGTAGGGGCGGCGCTGGCCGTTGACCATGACCTCGCGCATCTGCGGGTCGAAGCCGCGCTCGACGGCCTCGGCGTCGGCGGCGCAGGCGGGCACGTCACGCGCCACCCCGCCCTGCGGCGCCCAGCGCACGTCGCGCACCGACGGGCCGTGCTGCGGGTTGAAGAAGCAGGGCGCCCGGCGCTCGGGCACCGGCTGGTTGTTGACCCGGGCCTTCACCACGGCCAGCGCGTAGCGGCCGTCCTCCAGCGTCTGGGTCACGTCGCGCACCTGGTCGGGCCGCTCCACCGCGTTGAGCTGCGTCTTGGCCTTCTCGTAGGAGTCGAGAGCCTGCTGCCACTCCTGGATGTGGCTGCCGCCCTGGCCGGCGAGCGTGACGTCGGTGTCGAGCGCGGCGATCTCCTCGCCGAGCTTGGTGACGTCCTCCTCGACGGTCTGCTTGACCGCGGCCAGGTCCTTGGCGTTCTGGATGGCCTGCTTCTTCTTCCTGTTACGCGAGTAGAGGAAGTAGCCGCCGCCGCCCGCGAGCGCGAGCACGCCCAGCGTGGCGAGCACGCCGGTGCCGCCGCCGCTGCCGCCGACCGGGCCGGAGGTGAGCGCGGAGGAGCGCTTGTTGGTGGCCAGCAGGTTGACCCGCTCGACGAAGTCCTTCATGCCGTCGGACAGGTTGTCGTGGTTGCGGGTGGACAGGTTGGCGGCCTGCCCGGTGTAGCGGCTGAAGTTGGACGCGGCGAACAGCGACTTGCCGTCGAGCACCGCGATCGTCACCTCGCCGCTCTTGGCCGCGGACACGGCCTCGCCGAGCTGCTTCAGGTAAGGGCCGGCGGCGGCGTTGGAGGCCAGCGTGCCGTCGGGCAGGGCGGCCACGTAGATGCTGCTCTTGGAGTCCTTCAGCGCCTCGCGGATCGCCGACTGCTCGTCGGAGGTCAGCGGTGAGCCGGACTGCACGAAGAGCGGATCTTTCTGGTCCTTCCAGTGGGCCAGCACCGATTGGGCGTCAGGGGGCGCGGCGGCCGCGTTGGCGGCAGGGGACAGCGCGAGAACAACGAGTAGACCGGCGATCAGAGCCGCGATCGCGGCCCCTGCACGGCGCAGCGAATGGGTCATTGGCAGCAAGCCTCCTTCGCCCATGAGGACGAACGGGCGGTCGGCAAAGTTCCTCACTGCGCACGTTACCCGCCCGGCGCGCTCCGGGCGCGCCCCGGTGCGGGCATCCTGGCGGGTCCGGACGCCCGCGCCGCGAATCTTTGCCCTCGATCTCGGCGCCGGTGACGCTCAGGCGTCCTTGATCTCGCAGATCACGGCCCCCGAGGTGATCGTCTGGCCGACCGCCGCGGAGAGCCCGGTGATGACGCCGGATTTGTGCGCGGTCAGCGGCTGCTCCATCTTCATGGCCTCCAGCACCACCACGGTGTCGCCCTCGGCCACGGTGTCGCCGTCGGCGGCCACGACCTTGACGATCGTGCCCTGCATCGGCGTGACGAGGGAGTCGCCGCCGGTGGCGGCCGTGCGGGCGCCGCCCCCGGACCGCCTGGGCTTCTTGTTCGCCGAGGGCGTAGCGACGCCCGCGCCGAGCCCGGCAGGCAGCACGACCTCCAGGCGCTTGCCGCCGACCTCGACCGTCACCGTCTCCCGCGACACCGGCTCGGCCGTCTCGGGGGCGCCGGCGTAGGGCGGGATCGTGTTGTCGAACTCGGTCTCGATCCACCGGGTGTGGACGGCGAACGGCTCGCCCGTGAAGGCCGGGTCGGTCACGACCGCCCGGTGGAACGGCAGCACGGTCGGCATCCCGTCGATCTCGAACTCGGCCAGCGCCCGGCGCGCGCGCTCCAGCGCCTCCCGGCGGGTGCGGCCGGTCACGATCAGCTTGGCCACCAGCGAGTCGAACGTCTGGGGCACGGTCATCCCGGCCTCGTAACCGGAGTCGAGCCGTACGCCGGGACCCGACGGCGCGCGCATCGCGGTGAGCGTGCCGGGCGTCGGCAGGAAGTTGCGGCCCGCGTCCTCGGCGTTGACGCGGAACTCGATGGAGTGGCCGCGCAGCTCAGGGTCGCCGTAGCCGATCGGCTCGCCGTCGGCGATGCGGAACATCTCGCGCACCAGGTCGACGCCCGCGACCTCCTCCGACACCGGGTGCTCGACCTGGAGCCTGGTGTTGACCTCCAGGAACGAGATCGTGCCGTCCTCGCCGACGAGGAACTCACAGGTGCCGGCCCCGACGTAGCCGGCCTCCTTGAGGATGGCCTTGGAACTGGAGTAGAGGATGTCGACCTGCTCCTGGGTGAGGAACGGCGCGGGGGCCTCCTCCACCAGCTTCTGGTGGCGGCGCTGCAGGGAGCAGTCGCGGGTGCTGATCACGACCACGTTGCCCTCGCGGTCGGCCAGGCACTGGGTCTCGACGTGGCGCGGCCGGTCGAGGTAGCGCTCGACGAAGCACTCGCCCCGGCCGAAGGACGCCACGGCCTCGCGGACGGCCGACTCGTACAGCTCGGCCACCTCCTCCAGGCGGCGGGCGACCTTGATGCCGCGTCCGCCGCCGCCGTAGGCGGCCTTGATGGCGATCGGCAGCCCGTGCTCCTCGGCGAACGCGACGACCTCGGCGGCCCCCGAGACCGGGTCCTTGGTGCCGGCGACGAGCGGCGCGCCGACCTTCTGGGCGATGTGCCTGGCCTGCACCTTGTCGCCGAGCGCGGCGATGGCGGCGGGCGGCGGCCCGATCCAGGTGAGCCCGGCGTCGATGACCGCCTGGGCGAAGTCGGCGTTCTCGGCCAGGAAGCCGTAGCCGGGGTGCACGGCGTCGGCGCCGGAGCGCTCGGCGACCGCCAGCAGCTTGCCGATGTCGAGGTAGGTCTCGGCGGGGGACGCGCTGCCCAGGGAGTAGGCCTCGTCGGCGACCCTGACGTGCAGGGAGTCGAGGTCCTGGTCGGCGTAGACGGCCACGCTCCCGATGCCGGAGTCCTTGCATGCCCGTGCCACTCGTACGGCGATCTCGCCGCGGTTGGCGATCAGAACCTTGTGCACCGACGTCCGTCCTTCCTGGCTCGTACTCATCGGAGTTTAAAGCGCCCATCCCGGACGGACCCCCGCTGCCCCGGACGGGCCGAACAATCCTCCGGACGACCATAGCCGCTCGGCATAACCGGGGCGATCAGCGATTCACGCGTCTATGGTGAGGGCGCTTTCATGTCGATCCAGGAGGTACGCATGAGCCAGAGCATGCTCGGGGGCGATCCTGCGGAAATGCAGGCCATGGCCACCCAGTTCACGCAGCAGGCGGAGGCCGTCCGCGCCACGATGACGGCGCTGGACCGCGAGGCGTCCAAGGTCGGCACCGCCTGGACCGGCCCCGGCGCCCAGCGGTTCCAGGGCGCCTGGCAGAACTACCGTGCCGCCTTCCAGCGCATGTCCGAAGAGCTCAACGAGGCGTCCCGGGTCATCAACACCTACCGGGGCAACATCGAGTCGGCGACCCGCTGACGGGGGGAGCCCCGGTTCGGGCCGGGGCTTCTGCCTGATCGACAGGGCAGGCTACTCTTTTCGGACATGATTGCCCGCGCCTTTCTGGCCTGCCTGCTGGCCCTTCAGCTCGGCGTGGCGCCCGCGGCGGCGGCGACCGCCGACGAGTGCCGGCCGAAGCGGGGCACCCAGCAGCTTCCCGGCGCCGAGCCCTGGGCGCAGAAGCGGCTCGACCCCAAGCGCGTGTGGCCGCTGTCGACCGGCGCGGGCGTCCGGGTGGCGATCATCGACAGCGGCGTCGAGCTGAACCATCCGCAGCTCCGCCTGGCGGGCCGGGCCGACCTCACCAACACCGGCATCCGCGACTGCATCGGGCACGGCACCGCGGTCGCGGGCATCATCGGCGCCGTCTACGTCGAGGGCGTGCCCTTCCACGGCATGGCGCCGGCCGCGCAACTGCTGTCGTACAAGCAGACCAACACCGAGCGCGACGGCGACCCCGGCCTGATGGTCAAGGCGATCAGGTCGGCCGCCGACGAGGGCGCCGACGTCATCAACATCTCCTCGGCCACCACCGACTTCCCCGCGCTGCGGGACGCGGTGGCGTACGCGCTGGCCAAGGACGTGGTGATCGTGGCGGCGGCCGGCAACAAGCGGGCCGAGGACGGCACCCCGATCCCGGCCTATCCGGCGTCGTACGAGGGCGTGCTGGCCGTCGGGGCGGCCGGGCAGTCGGGGGCGCTGTCGGAGTTCTCCAACGACAAGACGCCGGTCTCCGTGCTGGGCCCGGGCGAGAGCATCACCTCCACCTGGCCGGGCAAGGCCTACAACCTGGAGCTGGAGGGCACCAGCTACGCGGTGCCGTACGTGGCGGGGGTGGTGGCGCTGGTGCGGGCCAGGTTCCCGACGCTCGACCAGGACCAGGTGCGGCGGCGCGTCATCGCCACGGCCGACCTGGGCACGGGCACCACGACGGCGGGGATGGTCAACCCCATGCAGGCGGTCAGCGCCGTGCTGCCGTTCGAGCCGGCCAACGCGCCCGTGGTGGCGCCGCCGCCGCCCGCGCCGCTCCCGCCGGGCGCGGTGGCCGCGGTGCCGCCCGTCGACCACGCGGCGCGGAGCCTCGGGCTGATCGTCGCGGCGTCGGCGCTGGGTCTCGTGCTGCTCGTCGCGGTCGCGCGGGCGCTGGTCCCGATGGGCCGCCGCCGGGGCTGGCGCCCCGGCCGCACCGACTGACGCAGGCCCCGCCGCGGCTCCTGCTGCGTCAGCAAGGAAACAAGACCATGAATTGTTGGGTACGGCCCGAAACCTATGTGGCGTATGTGACCAATCTGGTTGAATATAACTAGATCTTGCTTTTTGCCGTGGAAAGGTTTGGGCATGCACCCATTGCGCCCTGGTGATCCCGAGCGGATCGGTGATTACAGCATCCTCGGGCTGCTGGGAGAGGGGCCGCGCGGGGAGACCTTCCTCGGGCGGGAATCCGATGACGCCCCCATCCGGGTCATCAAGCTGCTCCCCGGCGTGCCCGAACCGGCACCCGACGCCCTCGCGCCCTACCTGGCCGCCCAGCGGGTCTCCAGCTCGTACGTGGCGCGGGTGCTCGATGCCGGTTACCTGGCGGACCGCCCGTACGTCGTCCGGGAGCACGTCGAGGGCAAGAGCCTGGCCGAAACCGTCGAGGCCGACGGGCCGCTGACCGGCGACGCGCTGGAGCGGGTGGCCGTCGGCGTGCTGACCGCGCTGTCGGCCGTGCACCTGGCGGGCCTGACCCACCGCTCGCTCACGCCGCACAACGTGATCCTGGCCGCCGAAGGGCCGAGGGTGACCGACGTGACCGTCGGCGACCCTGTGGGCGAGCCCGGCTACCAGGCCCCCGAGCAGCTCACCGGCCTGCAGTACGGGCCGTACGCCGACGTGTTCGCCTGGGCCGCGACGATGACGTTCGCGGCCACCGGCAAGCCGCCGTTCGCCGACCGCGACGCCGTGCTGACCGGCGAGCCCGAGGTGGGCGTCGGGGACGAGGCGCTGCGCCGCGTCCTGCTGTCGGCGCTGGCCAAGGACGTCAGCCAGCGGCCGACCACGTACAGCGCGCTCATGCAGGTGCTTGGCGACCCCGGCGCGGGCCGCCAGCAGGCGCCGGACCAGACCGCCATCGAGGGCGTGCCCGTCCCCGGGGTGGCGCTCCAGGGCGTCCCGATCCCGGCCGTGCCGCTCCCGGGCATGCAGCCGATGGTGCCCCCGCAGGGTGGCCCCGGCCAGCCGATGCAGGGCCCGCCCATGCAGCACCCGACCATGCAGGGGCCCCCGATGCAGGGCTCGCCCGTGCCGGGCGTCCCGCAGCAGGCGGAGCCGATGTGGGGCCCGCCCGAGCCGGGCGGTCAGCCGCAGCAGCCGCCTCAGCCGCAGCAGATCCGGCTGGAGGCCGTGCAGCCCAGGGGCTCGCAGGGGCCGCGCAGGAAGTTCCCGATGGGCCTGGTCGCCGGGGTGGGCGCGGTCGCGCTCGTCTCCGCGATCGGCCTGTGGGGCGCCAACCGGTACGTCGAGTACCAGCAGGTCGGCACCACCGTGGCCGCCCAGGCGAGCGCCGACGGCATCCCGGTGCCCAACAGCGCGTCCGCGGCCCCGGTTCCGCAGGGCACCGCGCCTGACGGCGGCCCGGTCCCGCAGCAGCCGCAGCCGACGGTCACCGTGCCGTGGGGCGCCACGCCCGACGTGGACGAGGCCGGGGTGGCCCCGCTGGTGCTGCCGACCGAGTGGCCGACGACCACCGCGGGCGTGCCCGAGCTGACCTCGGTGCCGACGACGCCGACGGCGATGCCGACGCAGCCGGTCGTGGTGCCCACGGTCACGCAGCAGCCGACGGCGGCCCCGACCGCCGAGGCCGAGCCGACGCCGACCAAGAGGAAGAAGAAGCCGCAGCCGACGGCGACCGTCACCAAGACGGAGAAGCCGACGGAGCAGCCCTCCGAGCAGCCGACGGAGAAGCCGTCCGAGAAGCCGACCGAGCAGCCCTCGGAGCAGCCGACCGAGAAGCCTTCCGAGAAGCCGACGGAGAAGCCCTCCGAGAAGCCCTCCGAGAAGCCCACGGAGAAGCCGACGCAGGCCCCGGAGCCGAAGCCCACGCCGACCAAGCCGAAGCCGACGCCCACCCAGCCGAAGCCCACCCCGACGCAGCCCAAGCCCACGCCGACGCAGCCCAAGGCGACGGCCAAGCAGGCGGCCCCGGTGAAGAACCCGTACACGCCCACCCAGGTGTGCGGCTCGGGCTTCGTCGTCCAGCGCTCCAGCTCCTTCTCCGGCGGCGCCACGTACCAGCTCTGGAACAACAGCACCGGCCAGAACTGCGTGGTCACCATGAAGACGGTGGACGTGGGCAAGGCCACCCCGGTGAGAGCCACCCTGGAGGTCCAGAACGGCCCCAGCAAGACCGACTCGGGCAACTTCGAGTACTACGCGGGACCGGTGAAGCTGCCGGCCGCCGGGAAGTGCGTGCGCTACTCCGGCAGCGTGGGCTCCGGCTCGACGAGCGCGGGCTGGGCCAACTGCGGCTGACGACGCCTTGACGAAAGGGCCCGGACGATCACGTCCGGGCCCTTTTCGCTGTCCGTTCCCTAGTAGCCGACGTACCCGCTGCCGTTCTTGGTGCCGACGACGCCGGGCACGTTCGACACCGACCCGTAGCGCGAGATCGCGTAGCGGACGCCCGCGATGATGTTGTCCACCGGGTCGTAGATGTTGCCGTGCCCCGGCAGCTTGTGGGCGTTGAACGTCGGGTCGATGGTCTGCATCAGGCCCTTGGACGGGGTGCCCTTGTCCGCGTTCGAGTCCCAGTTGTTGATCGCGTGCGGGTTGCCGCCGGACTCGTGCCGGATGATCATCCAGATGTCGCTGGCGTTCATCTTCGACACCGGCACGCCGTGCTGCTTGAGGATGGCGATGGCCTCCTCGATCCACTGCTTGACCTGGCCCGTCGGGGCCGGTCCGCCGCCGGGGGGAGGCGGGCCGCTCGGTCCGTAGCCGCCGAAGCCGCCGCCCCCGCCCCCGCCGCCACCGTTGCCGCTGCCGCCGCCCTGCAGGGCCGTGCGGTCCTGCCGCGGGTTGTAGCCGGGCTCGGGCTGCCAGTCGATCTTCCTGCCGTCCTGCGGCGTGAACTCCTGGGTGACGATCTCGGGGATGCCGCGGAAGGTCTGGGCGCGGTCGCCCAGGAAGGCGTCGATGTCGGTCTTCGCCTTGGTCAGCGCCGTGTTGGCCGAGGTCACGTGCGGCCGCGCGTCGGTGATCGCCTGGTTCACCAGCCCGCGCAGCGCCGTGTCCTTGGCCTGCTGGGTGGCGTCCGGGTTCTCCTTCGTGTACGTGGACGCGCTGGCCGACAGGTCGCGGATGATGGCGGCGATCTCCGTACGCGCCTCGCGCAGTGCCGTGGCGGCCGCGTCCAGCGACCCGGCGGCGTTGGCCAGGGCCGTCTGCAGCTCGTGGGCCGCCCGGCCGTACTTGCGCATGTAGGTGTCGAACTGGTCGGCCGAGCGGCCCCGCCAGGCGTTGTCGACGACCTGGACGGCGCCGCCGAGCGCCCCGCCGAACTCGTTGATGTCGCCGGCCAGGGCCCGCCACTTCTCGGCCACCTTGTTGATCGCCGCGGGGTCGCCGGTGACCTTGGTGAGCATGGCGTCGAGCTGCTCGCCGCCCGGCAGGTGGGAGACGCTCATGAGGTGGCCCGGTGTGCCTTGGTGATGTTGGTCTCCACGTTGCTCAGCCCGGCCTCGGTGTCGCGCAGCTTCCTGCGGGCCTGGTCCATCTCGTCGAGCAGCGTGGACCAGACGCCGTTGGCGCAGCCGGCCAGCGCGGCGGAGCCCTCCAGGTCGCCGAAGGCGCTCGCGCTGATCGGCGTGCGGTTGTTGCGGACCCGGCCGTCCTCCTCGTAGGTGACCTCGCCGGGATTGTTCTCGGTCAAGGTCTCCCGGTAGTGGCTGGTGGCCTTGCTGATGGCTGTGCGGCAGCGGTCGAGCGCGGAGAAGTGCATCTCCAGGTCGGTCATGATCCCCCTTCTCGGATGGCCTGCTCGTCGCCCAGGAACGCGGTCTGCATCAGGCGCGCGCCCAGGCGGCGGTCCACGAAATGGCCGCGGCCGGGCGGGAGCGTCTGCGGCCGGACGTTGCCGAACAGGTAGCCCTCGTCCTTGTTGCCCGACAGCAGCAGCGCCGGCGTGGCCATGTCCTTCATGCGCTGGATGACCGGGTCGAACATGGCCCGGCCGGCGCCGCCCATCTGGCGCGACAGCACCAGGTGCAGGCCGATGTCGCGGGCCTGGGGCAGCAGGTCGACCAGGGGCGCCAGCGGGTTGGCCGAGGTGGCGACCAGGTCGTAGTCGTCGACGAACACGTACAGGTCGGAGCCCTGCCACCAGCTGCGGTCGCGCAGTTGCTGCGGCGTCAGGTCGGCCGGGGGCAGGCGGCTCATCAGCGCTTCCCTGGCGTCCTTGATGAGGTCGGCGGCGGCGGCGCTGGATGCGGCGTAGCCGATGCGGTGCGGGGTCGCCGCCGAGTCCAGCAGGGCCCTGCGGTAGTCGATGACGATCATCATGGCCTGGCTGGGCTGCTTCCTGCTCACCAGTCCTTCGGCGATGAGGCGCAGCAGGTTCGACTTGCCGCTCTCGTTCTCGCCGAACACGACGAAGTGCGGGTCGGCGTCGAAGTCGAGCGTGACCGGCATGAGCGTGGCCTCGTCGATGCCGATGGGGATGCGCTCCTCGTCGGCGGGCAGCGCGGCCAGCGGCAGCACGGCGGGCAGCAGCCGCACCCGGGGCGCCACCGGGCCCTTCCAGGAGTCGCGCACGGCCTGGACGAGCCCGCGCGCGCCGTCGGCGAGCGACCCGGGGTCCTGCACGGCGTCGATCCTGGGCAGCGCCGACAGGAAGTGGAAGCCGTCCTTGGTCAGGCCGCGTCCCGGCGCGCCCTCGGGCACGGCGAGCGCCTTCTTCCTGCTGACCTCCGACTCGTACGCGTCGCCGAGGCGGAGCTCGACCTTGGTGCCGAACAGGTCGCGGATGCCGGGCCGGAACTCCGACCACTTGTTGGAGGCGGCGATCACGTGGATGCCGTAGCCGAGCCCGCGCGCCGCGATGTCGGTGATGACCGGTTCGAGCGAGTCGAACTCCTGGCGGAGCGTCAGCCAGCCGTCGACGACGAGGAAGACGTCGCCCCAGCCGTCGCCCTCGATCGTGCCTTCGGCGCACAGCTGGCGGTAGGCGGCGATGGACTCGATGCCGTGCTCGCCGAAGTCGCGCTCGCGCTGTTCCAGGATGGAGCCGATCTCCGCCACGGTGCGGCGCACCCGGTCGCCGTCGAGGCGGGCGGCGACGCCGCCGACGTGCGGCAGGCCCTCCAGCGACGACAGCGAGCCGCCGCCGAAGTCCAGGCAGTAGAACTGCACCTCGCGCGGCGTGTGCATGAGCGCCATGCTCGACACCAGGGTGCGCAGCACGGTGCTCTTGCCGCTGCGGGTGCCGCCGGCGACGCCGACGTGTCCGGCGCCGCCGGACAGGTCCAGCCAGAACGGGTCGCGGCGCTGCTCGAACGGCTTGTCCACGATGCCGACGACGGCGTGCAGCTTGCCTCGGCCCTGCCAGCCGGCCGTGGTCAGGCCGTGGTCGGCGGTGACGGACAGCGGCGGCAGCAGGTGGGCCAGCGTGGGCGGCTCCGACAGCGGCGGCAGCCAGATGCGGTGGGCGGCGGGCCCGTGGCCGGTGAGCCGGCCGACCACGACGTCGAGCAGGCTGCGCTGGTTGCCGGCGGCCGGTTCGTCGTCCGGCTCCGGCTCGCCCGTCTGGACGGGCGTGGTGACCTCGGGCAGCGGGATGTGGGCGGGGCCGTACTCGACGACCTCGCGCACCGGCACCTGGCCGTCGGCGGTGGCCGCCTGGACGGGGTCGGCGTGGTGCGCGCCCGACACGTACGCGGCCTTGAACCTGGTCATGCCGGTGGTGTCGTACTTGAGGTAGCCGTTGCCCGGCGCGGACGGCAGCTCGTAGGCGTCGGCGACGCCCAGCACGACGCGGCTCTCCATGGCCGAGAACGTGCGCAGGCCGATCCGGTACGACAGGTGGGTGTCGAGGCCGCGCAGCCGTCCCTCCTCCAGCCGCTGGGAGGCCAGGAGCAGGTGCACGCCGAGCGAGCGGCCGAGCCGGCCGATCATCACGAACAGGTCGATGAACTCGGGCTTGGCGGCCAGCAGCTCGCTGAACTCGTCGAGCACGATGAACAGCGTCGGCATCGGCCGCAGGTCGGCGCCCTGTTCGCGGGCGCGCTCGTAGTCGCGCAGCGAGGCGTAGTTGCCGGCCGCGCGCAGCAGCTCCTGGCGGCGCACCATCTCGCCGTGGAGCGCGTCGTACATGCGGTCGACCAGCGGGAGCTCGTCCTCCAGGTTGGTGATGACGGCCGAGACGTGCGAGAGCGTGTCGAGGCCGAGGAACGTGGCGCCGCCCTTGAAGTCGACGAGCACGAAGTTGAGGATCTCCGACGAGTGCGTGATCGCCAGGCCGAGCACCATGGTGCGGAGCAGCTCCGACTTGCCGGAGCCGGTCGCGCCGATGACCAGGCCGTGCGGGCCCATGCCGCCCTGCGCCGACTCCTTGATGTCGAGCTCGACCACGCGGCCGTCGACGCCGAGGCCGATCGGCACCCGCAGCCGGTTGCGGCCCGCCCTGGGCTGCCAGGTGACGGCCGGCTGCAGATGGGCGGGGTCGCCGACGCCGAGCAGGTCGGTCAGCGTGGTGTTGGTGCTCAGCAGGTCCTGCGTCTCGCCGCCGGAGGCCGTCGAGGCGCGCAGCGGCGCGAGTTGCCTGGCCAGGCCCTCGGCGCGGGCGTAGTCGAGGCTGTCGGGGTCGCCGAGCCGGTTCGTGGACCGCTTGCCCGCGTGGTCGATCTTGACCATGTGGAAGCCGTCGGGCTGGACGTCCAGGCGCAGCGTGTTGCTCTCGCCCGCCGGGCCCGCCGACTCGGACAGGTCGATGACCGTGACGCCCTGGATGGCGTCGACGCCGAGCTGGGAGTCGTGCGGTACGTGCCCGCCGTCGACGATCACCACGTGGTACGGCAGCGCGTCCGAGGCGGCGCCGGGCCGGAACCGGGCGCGCTCCTTCAGCTCGTCGCCGACGAGCTGGTCCAGCCGTTCCATGCTCTCGGCCATCAGCCGGACGTGCCCGGCGGCGTCCACCTCCTCCGGGTGCAGCGCGTGCGGCAGCCACTTCACCCAGTCCCAGTGCGGCATCCACTCCCGGCTGGCGCACACCATCACCCGCATGTCGTCGGGGGAGTGGAAGGTGGCGAGCTGGGCGATCACCGCCCGGACCATGGCGCGCACGGCCCTGGGGTCGCCGGTGAGGTTGATCCTGGCGAACGAGTGGAGGGCGACGGCGACCGGGAGTCCCGACACCGTGGAGTGGGCGCGGACGAAGCGGCGCAGCGCGCCCGCCGTCAGCGCGTCGAGGTCCTCGACCGGCTTGGAGTCGGGCGGCACGAGCTGGACGGCGAGCTTCTGCACGCCGGTGCCGAGCCGGACCGTGCCGAAGTCGTCGTCGCGCGGCCTGCGCTCCCACAGGCGCGGCCCCATCGCCACCCACCACAGCGTGTCGGGGGCCGGGCCGCTCCACTCCAGCGCCTCGCGCTGTTGCAGCGCGGCCTTGCGGACCTTCTTGCGGACCTGGGCGAGGTAGCGGAAGTAGTCGCGGCGCAGGCCGTTGAGCCGGTTCTTGCGCTCTCCGGCGTTGCGGCCGAACTGGCCGAGCGTCATGCCCAGCATCGAGACGGCGAACAGGCCGCTGGCCACGTACATGAGGGGGCTGGAGTTGCCTCCTGCGGTGAACATCAGGGCCATGGCCGCGCCGCCGGCGAGCATGGGGACGTACATGAGCACGCCCATCAGCCCCGCAGGCTGCACCTCGGGGATCTCCGGCGGCGACTCCAGCAGGATCTCCCCGCGGGGTGGCTGGGGAGTGGGGCGGCGCTCAGGACGCCTGACAACGACGATGCTCATTGACGGCTCACTCGCGAGACAACCCTCCTGTCACCTGAAACACTTTCTTACCAGAAGCATTGTCCCTATATGTTCGGCATGTCAGGACTTGCCGGTTAAACCCTGGAGTACGGCCTGTGACATCGCTCGCCCCTCAGCCGGCCTCGCACGCGCCGCGGCAGCAGCACCAGCCCATGCCGCACGCGCCACTGCCGCCGCTGTGCCATGTGACGATCATCGCGCCGCGCCGCCGGGTCGACCTGGCGCTGCCCGCCGACATCCCGCTGCCGCACGTGCTGCCTGGGCTGCTCCGCGCGGTCGGCGAGGGCGGCGGCGAGGTGGTCGGCGGCCCCGGCTGGGTGCTCCAGCGGCTCGGTGGCACCCCGTTCGACCTCGGGCAGACGCTCGCCGCTCTCGGCGTGCTCAACGGCGAGGTGCTCTACCTGCGGCCCCGCGAGTCGACGCTGCCGCCCGCGCTGTACGACGACGTGGCCGACGTGGTCGCCACCGGCGTCAAGGGCAGCAGCGGCCGGTGGGAGGCGAGCCACACCCGGGCCATGGGCGCGGGCGCGGCGGCCGTCCTGCTCGCGCTCGGCGCGCCCGCGCTCGTCCTGGCCGGCGGGCCGCCGCTCGGCCTGACCGTGGTCGCGGGCATGCTCGCGGTGCTCCTGATCGGCGTCAGCGCGGCCCTGTCGCGCGCTGTCGGCGACTCCGGCGCCGGCGCGTGGATCGGCTACGCCGCCCTGCCGTACGCCTTCCTCGCGGGCCTGTACGGCCTCGCGAGCGGCTCCACGCTGGCCGGGCTCGGCGCACCGCACCTGCTGGCCGCGTTCGCCTGCACCGCGCTCGTGGCCACGATCGGCGGCGCCGTCGTGTCGGACGGCGTGGCGGGCTTCCTCGGCACGGCCGTGGCGGCGGTCGCGGGCACGGCCGCCGCGGCGGTGGTCATGGTGTTCGAGCTGCCCGCGGCGGGCGTCGCGGCGATGACCGTGACGATCCTGATGTCGCTCAGCCCGCTCATCCCCACCCTGTCGTTCCGCATCGCCCGGGTGCCGCTGCCCGCCCTGCCGACGAACTCCGAGGAGCTGCGCGCCGACAACCAGCGGCTCGACAGCGACGGCGTGCTCGCCCGCACCGCCCAGGCGGGCCGGTACGCCACCGGCATGGTCATCGGCATCACCATGACCGCCATCGGCGCGCTGATCCCGCTGGCGGCCACGCCGGGCTGGCTGGCCACCTCGATGGCCGCCGTGCTCTGCCTGGTGCTGCTGCTGCGCGCCCGCGTCTTCCACGGCCTCGGCCAGCGGCTCTGGCTGCTGGGCGCCGGGCTCGGCGGGCTGGTGCTGGGCGCCGTCTCGCTGAGCGCCGGGGCCGGCACGGTGGCCGCCGCCGCGGTGGTGATGGGGCTGCTCTGGCTCGCCCTGCTCGTCGTCGGGCTCGGCGTGTGGCTGCCGTCCGGGCAGCTCTCGCCGTTCTGGGCCCGGGCCGGGGACGTGGTGGACGTCATCCTGCTGATCGCGATGTTCCCGCTGTCGCTCGGCGTGCTGGACGTCTACACATGGATTCGCGGCCTGGCCGGTTAGTAGTCTTTCGCCGTTAAGTGGGGCTCTTGTGACGTATGGGGTGCACGGATGAGCGAGCTGAACTTCGACAGCCTGGACGTCGACCAGGTCATCAGGAACGCGGACCTGCAGATGGGCCGCGTGGCCGAGCTCCAGCAGGAGATGGCCAAGGTGGTCGGCCGCGCCGAGGACGAGGATGGCCTGGTCAAGGTGGAGATCGGCGGCCCCGGCCTGCAGGAGCTGCACCTGCACCCGAAGGCCATGCGCCTCACGTCGGGCGAGCTCGCCGAGCGCATCAAGGAGACCATCGCCGCGGCCACCGCCGACCACCGGCGCCAGATGACCGAGGCGATGGAGGCGCTCTTCGGCGCGGAGAACCCCCTGCGCTTCGCCGACGACCCCGAAGGCGCCCTGGAGCAGGCTCGGCAGGCCGAAGCCGTCTACAACAAGACCTTCGAGGACGTCATGGGCGAGCTCGCCAGGATCCACCAGCGCGTCGAGGAATGACCCCCGGGCGAGAGGGTCAGCCCAGTCTCTCCGGCCCCGCCTCCTGGGCGGGGGCGAAGACGTGGCCCTCGGGCTCGTAGAACTCCCGGTTGCGCTCCTGGCCCTCGTTGCCGCCCGCTCCGGCCATCCCGCCGGGCGGGAAGCCCATGAAGCCGTGACCCGTGGCCGCCGGGCCGCCGCGCAGCACGGCAGGGCTCGCCGTCGCCGCCGAACCGCCCGTGCCGTACCACATGCCGGGGCCCTGCTGGCTGCCGATGGGGTTGACGGTGGCGGTCGGCGTCGGCGTGGTGGGCGTGTGCGTGAGCAGGTTCGGCGTGGTGGTGCCGTGCGGGGACGGCGTGGTGGGGGTCTCGGCCAGCTCGGTCCGGGGCTCGCCGCCGATCACCGGGGGAGCGGGCTCCTGCTCGCCCTCCTGGCCCTGGGGAGCGGTGGGCTGCTGCTGTTCCGGCTGCTGCTGCCCAGGGGTGTCGCCGGGGCCCGGCTGCTGGCCGTCGGGGCCGCCCGAGCCCTGGTCGCCGTCCGGGCCCGGGCCCTTGCCCGGGTCGGTGGGCCCGGCGCCGTCGCCGGGGCCGGTCGTGTCCCGCGGGGACGTGGGGGAGCCGCCCGGCTGGTCGCCGCCCTGCGGGCCGCCGCCGGACGAGGACCCCTGGCCGCTCCCGGAGCCCGAACCGAAACCGCCGCCGCCACCGTCGTTGCCGCCGCCGCCGTTCCAGTGCACGGTCGTGCCGGACGGGGTACGGGTCCCGCTGCCGGGGTCCAGAGGCGCCTGCTTGGTGAGGTTCACCTCCAGCGGGGTGATCTCCGGAAGCTCGAAGGCCAGGCCCTCGGCGATGCGGGAGTTGACCTCGGTGATCTTCCGGTTGAGCTCGGCGAGCTGCCTTCTGGCTTCCTCGTCCGGGTCGAAGTTGTTGCGGTTCTGCGACGGGTCGCCGGTCATCCCGCCGCCGGCGCCCTCGTTGAACGACGAGCCGCCGGTTCCGCCGCTGCTGCCACCGCCGTCGCCGGTTCCGCCGCTCGATCCGCCGCTGCTGCCGCCGCTCGACCCGCCGGTGCTGGAGCCGCCCGTCCCGGCGTTCTGCTCGGCGGTGGCCGGCAGCGCGGTGACGCTGGCCTGATACTCCCTGATGTGCTGGGCGTACGTGCGCATCGGGCCGCCGGTGTCGTTCATGGCCTTGCCCAGCGCGCCCGCGCTCGCGTGCAGCAGGCGCAGCGCGCCCAGGACGGTCTGGCTGGCGTTGTCGCCGTGCCACACCTCGTTCAGCTCCTCGGCGGCCTTCAGGATGGCGCTCTGCACGCCGGCCTCGCCCAGCAGGAGCTTGCCCGCCTCGATGTAGCTCTCCCCGGCCCGGTCGACAGCCTCGGGGTCGGCCTTGCTCAGCCAGCCCGCGACCGTGTCCCTGCTGACCTCGGAGCCGGGCTCGACCGGACCGAGGTCAGCCTTGACCCGGATCGGCTTCCACGCATCGCCCATCGATCATCCCTGCCGATTCTCACGCACTGCTGTCGAGGTGACCGCGTTCGTAGTTGTCAATGGCCTTCTCGACGGCCAACGCCCACTCCTCGATGCAGTCGAGGAACTCGGAATAGCTGCCGCTGAAGACCTCGTACGCCTTGGCGGTGTTGACGCCGAAGCCGGAGGCCACCTCCCACGGGCCGGTCTCGGCGGACCCGACGTTGCTCAGCCCGGCCACGTTGCCGACCGTGCCCGGCCCGCTCCAGGTGGCGCTCATCGAGGCCGGCGCGTTGCCGCGCAGCGTCTCCAGCTCCCTGCGCAGCCGCGAGAGCACGGACCTGACCTCGTCGTGCTTGATGTCCGGACCCCGCCCGTCGGGCTCCATGCCGGGGAAGTTGGGGGCGAGCTCCAGCGACGGCGACTGCCCGCCATCCGGATCACTCATGCCTTCGCCTTGCCTTTCCCGTCGATGAGGTGGTTCGTCGTCGGCACGTCACTGCGGAAGTCGTCCTCGTCCCCGAGCAGGTACGTGGTCCGTTCGCGCTCCTGGCGGTCCTGGCCAGCGGCGGCGCCGCCGGGCGGGATCATCGGGAACATCGGGGAGCCGTTGCCGAGGCCGCGCATCCCCGCCGTGCTCGCGGCGCCGGCCGGGCCGGCGCCGCCTCCGTAGGCGGAGCCGATGCCGCCGTTCTGGCCGGACGGGTAGCCGGTGCCGGGCAGACCGTTGGCGTTGTTCGGGTAGCCGGGCAGGTTCCGGTCGCCGATGCCGGCCAGCGAGGTGTTCGCGTCGTTCGCGCCCAGGCCGTTGCCGTCGCCGACGCCGACGTCCGCGCCGGGGATCTGGGGGCCGTTCGGGAGCCCGGCGTTCACGGTCGAGGACCCGGAGTTCACGCCGCTGCCGGGCAGGCCGGGGCCGCCGGGCAGGCCGGAGCCGTCGCCGGGGAAGCCGGGAGCGCCGGGCACGGATCCGCCGGGGAAGGATTCACCCGGCAGGTTGTCGCCGATCCCGGGGATCTGGTGCTGCCCGGGGTCGAACAGGCCGTCCTGGCCGGGGCCCCCCAGCCCGTCCGGGCCCAGCCCCGACGGGTCGAAGGGCTGGTTCATCCCGTTGGGCAGGCCGCCGCCCGGCAGCCTGGCCTGGTTGAACGGGACGACCGGCGCGTCAGTGGTCAGATTGTCGAACTGCGGGATCTCGGTCCGCAGGTGTGCCGGGAAGACGTTGTTGTTGATCGCGGTGGCCTCGGTCAGCTCGCGCAGATGCTTCTTGGCCCGCTTCATGTTCTTCTCCGCCTCGGACTCGCCGAACAGCTTCTCGCCGAGGCCGTAGACCAGTCCGCCGCCGGTGCCGATGATGCCGCCTTGGGGGCCGCCGAACTTCAGGCCGATCTGGCCGCCCTGGACACCCCGTTCGAGGACCGACGGGTTGTCGGCGTTGTCCGGGATGGCCTCGCCCCTGAACCGCTCCAGCGTGGCCGCGTGCATGTTCAGCGCGGGCGCGATGCCGGACGGGTTGACGGGGCAGAGCTGTTGCGGGTGCTCGCTGATCGTGCGCGACACGTCGGCGGCGGACTCGCGCAGCCGGCGCAGCGCCGTGCGCACCACCTTGGAGTCCTCGCTGTCGGTCCAGCTCGTCTCCAGCGTGCGCATGTGCTTGTCGAGCACGCCGACCAGGTTGTCCAGCCGATCCTTGGCCGTGTAGAACTCGGTGGCCGCCTCGCGCAGCAGTTCCGGCTTGTTGCCGTTGAGCGCCTCGCGCAGCGCCTCCAGCGTGGTGATCTCCTCCTCGGAGGGCACGAACTGGTACTGGATCTCGCTCTGGTAGTCGACCATCAGGCCTCGGCCGTCCGCTTCGCGCCCTCACCGGCCTGTTCGGCGTTGTCGTAGCCGCGCAACGCCTGGGTGAGCAGCTCGATCATGCTCTCCACCTGCGTCGTGATGTTGTCGTACGACAGCTTGACGGCGCCGATGCCCCGGGTCGTGCTGTTCTGGAATGCCATGGCCGCCGTCCACGGTCCGGTGAGGGCCTTGTCGTCGGAACTGAGCCTGACGACCGCCCCGCCCTCGGCCAGCACGGGCTGGACCTCGCCTTTTCCGCGTTCGGGACGCAACAGTGCGAGGGCTTCGATCAGGTCGGTCCTGGCGGCCTTGATCGCACTTCTACTCAGGTTCACGCCACCGCGGTCGGTGCCCATGCTTTCCCTCCGGTGTCAGCCAGCGGCCGTCGGCTCCTACCTGCCGTCGAAGATCTTGGAGTTGATCATGTCGACCTCGTGCATGTTCATCTTCGTGATGTCGATGTTGCTCTTCAGCAGGTCCACGAACTGCGACATGTCGTTCGCCTCGCGGTTCCACACCTGCCGGACCTCGTCGAACACGGTCTTGGCCGCACCCTGCCAGATCGCGCTCTTCTGCAGCAGCGCGGTCTCCAGCTCGTCGAGCACGGTGACCATCTCGTTGTGCGCCTTGGCGAAGGCCTCCTCGCCGCGGCCGAGGCCCGCGTAGTTGACAAGGGTCCTGTCGAAAGCGTCTTCTGCGGCCATCGCGGCCTCCAGTTCTGTGAGTAGGGGGTCAGCGGGGCGGCTGAGCGCTGATGAGGTTCGCGATGTGGTTCATCGCCTGCTGGCGCTCTTCGTTGAAGGCGGCGACGTTCTTGTTGGTCGTCCCGATGTTCGCGGCCAGCCGCTGCAGGCTCTGGAGGACGACGTCCATCCGCTCGTGCCACTTGATGAGGACGGCGGAAAAGGCGGCCTCCGACTGTCCGGCCCAGGAGACCTTGAGCTCGGCGCCCGCCGTGTCGAGGTTCCGCTGGACGGTGCGCAGCCGGGTGGCGGCCTCCTCGATGAGGTTGACGGCCGCGATGAGGTCGGACGCGCTTACTTGGGTCTGCGGCTCGGCGCCCACAGTGTCCCTCCCTTACCAGTTCGGCTGACTTGGGGCGTCAATCTGGTGTCGGCCCCTTGGTCACATTAGAGAACTATCGTCCCTAGAGTCGCACATGATCAAGTGAAAATCCCATATCCGTCAGGTGGATTCGTGGTGTATTCGCAGGACGTGCACGTTTGGGGCCATGACTGGGGAGATGGGGCTCTTGCCCGAAAAGCTGTACGGACCTGCGGGGCTGGCGTAGCGTATGGGGGCGATGTGACAAGGGGGGCTTGTGGCTGAACCGGATTCCTTCTCGGAGACTCTGCAAGGGCTGGGTGGCGCGGGGCTCCACCCCAGGACCAATGACCCCAAGTTCGTCATGCAGTACACCCGTGTCCGGGACATGGGCACCAACGTGGCGAGCTTCGGTCAGGACCTGACCGAGATGAGCAGCAAGACGCGGGCCATCGACATCACGGAGTTCTCCTTCGGGGTCATCGGCGGCGGGCTCAACGTCGCCCACCGCGCGGTTCGCGACCACGCCGCGGACGCCCTCAAGCAGGGCAAAGAGGTCCTGGAGTCGTGGCGGACCGCGATCAACACCGCCGCCGACAACGGCGAGACGGCCGACAAGGCCAGCAAGCCGCCCAAGCCGAAGGACGACGAGTTCAAGCTGCCCGGCGGGGGCATGAAGCCCATGGGCGGGGCCGGCGACCTGCCGTCGGGCCTCGGCCCCGGCGGCATGGATCCCCTGGACGGCCTGAAGAAGCCGGACGACCTGAACAAGGACGCCCTCGACGGCCTGGACAAGGACGCTCTCGACGACCTGAACAAGGATGCTCTCGACGGCCTGGACAAGGACGGCCTCGATGACATCAAGAAGCCGGACGACGGCCTGAAGCCCGACGACCTGGACGACCTCGAACGGCCGGGCCCCGACATGCCGGACCGGCCCGACATGAACCTCCCGCAGCAGCCCGACCCCGGCGGCGGGAACCCGCCCGACCTGAACGGGCTGAACCAGCCCACGGGCACCGACCTGGCCGGCGCCGACCCGCGCGTGCCCGGCCTGCCCAACTCCGGCCTCCCCAACGCCGGCCTGCCGAACCTGTCCGGCGGCCCCGACCCGCGCGCCGCGATGCCCCGCACGGGCTCCGGCTTTCCGGAGGGCTTCAGCTCGGGCATGTCCTCGGGCGGCTCGGGCGGGCTCCCGGGCGGGCCGGGCAGCATCGCCCGCGCGCTCAACACCGGGATGCCCCTCTACCCGCCGCCCATGGGAGGCGGCGCCGCGCCGTCCCGCGACGAGCAGGACCGCGAGAAGGGCCCGCTGCTTCCCGAGGACGAGGGCGTCTGGGGAGACGACGAGGACATCGCGCCGGCAGTGATCGGTGGAGAAGGGTAGCTGAGCTGATGGCCTACGAAAACGATCACAGGCTCATGATCTCGGCCGTGGCCGCCGTGGGCGCCGCCTCGGTGATCCTGCCGTACGCCCGCCCGATCGGGATGTTGATGTCCCTGCTCATCTCCGATCCCGCCGAGCAGGATCGGGGGGGCGACCAGTGGCTCGACAAGACCCCTGTGGACGTGGGGCCGGCGGTGGTGGGGCCCGTGGCAGCCGGCAGCAAGCAGGTCCCCGACGGGCGGAGCGCGCACGCGAACGGGGTCACCGACCTGGCCTACGTGCGGGCCGAGCTGAAGCGGCTGGGCAAGGAGATCGGCGAGAACGAGGGCTGGGAGGGCCGGGCGTACACGTCGTTCACCGAGAAGATCAACGTGCTCGACGGGCACCTGGCCAAGCTGGACCAGAACCGGGTGTCCGCCGGCAACGCGCTCAAGTGCTCAGCCGCGTGCTACCACGTCCTGACGCTGGTCTGTGACGCCATCGGGGTGATCCTGCTGGCGCTGGCGGGCTATGTGGCGATCATGCGGCCGACGCCGCCCCCGGCCAACGCGACGGCGGAGGCGACCGCGATCAGCATCGTCGCGCGGTTGCACTTCATGCTGCAGGGGATCATGACCAAGCACCGGAAGCTCATCTACAAGGCCACGCTCATCTTCGGCGCCCTGGCCGTCGGCTACAACCAGTTCTCCCAGGACCTGCCCGGCCTGCAGGCCCTTCCCTCGGAGAAGCCGAACCTGATGGAGGCCAGCGTCCTCTGGGACGCCGCCAAGTCCGACCTGACCGACAACCCGCAGGCGGAGCTCGACCCGGGCAAGATCGAGTCCCCCATGCCGGACTTCGGCTTCTGATCAGCCCGCGGCCGCGCCCACGGGCGTGAGCGCGGCCGCCGGGTCCAGCGGCGGTCCCTGGGGGATGCCGTGCATGAGGCTCGCCGGCACCGGCGCCACGTCGGCCGCGTCGTAGCCGAGCCTGCCGAGCACCTCGGCCGACGGCACCGGGTAGCGGATGCCCTGGTCGGTGATCAGCGACAGCGAGGCGTTCACCGCGCCGAGCTGCCCCTCGCCGGGCAGCAGCCCGGCGACCACCGCGCTCCCCGGCGGGAGCAGAACCTGGTCGAAGCGGTCCTGGTTGCCGGGGGTCGGCGGCGCCGGGATCGTCATCGTGCTGCCGACCGTCACCTTCGCCTTCACCGAGCCGGCCTGCGTGTCGGCGTGGACGAGGCAGAGCGGCACGGTGGCGGGCACGTTGATCGCGCGCGGCATGGTCGCGGGCAGGGTCGGGTCGAGCACGGTCTTCTTCGACGGTGACGCGTTGGCCGACGCGGCGTCGATGGGGATCTCCCTGGCGGCCCTGTTCCCGTACGCCTTCTTGCTGGCCGGGTCCTCCAGCAGGAGCCTGGCCTGCACGGCGGAGATCTGCGCCAGCCCGTCGGGGTACAGCACGTACCAGCGGGCGGCCGTGCCCTGCGCGGCCGGGACCGTGAACACCTGGCCGACCGCGGCGGTGACCTTGCCGCCCGAGCGCACCTTCCGGCCGCGGTAGGGCACGTCGGGGCCGTCGAAGTCGCGGCCGACGGGCAGCGCGTTGAGCCAGGCCGGGGGCACCTTCCTGGGCTGGGCGTCGAGCGCGCGCACGCCGTGCGCGGCCACCCGCATGCGGCGGTTGTTCCAGATCACCCAGTTCTGCCGGCCGTCGGTGACGACCAGGGCGTCGCCGCCGACCGGCCGCCCGCCGACGTCCTTGCCGCCCACGAGCGTCGTGTACGACTTCTGCCCGCCCGAGCCGGCGGGGCCGTCGACCACGCACACCGACCAGGGCGCCTTGACGAGCTTCTCCCGCACCGGCAGCGAGTCGGGGGCGCCCGAGATGCCGACCATCGGCCCGCGCGCGAAGTCGGCCAGCGAGGCCGAGGTCACGCTGCGGGTGGTGACCTCGCCGGAGCCGAGGATGAGCCGGGCCGAGGCGTAGTTCGCCACCGGCAGCAGCCGCCGCTGCTGCTGGCTGTAGACGTACGCGGCGCCGCTCTCCTCCTCGATGAGGAGCTGCCCCGGGTCGGTGAGCTTGGTGGCGTTGCCCGGGCTCACCAGCCCCCAGATGCCGAACACGGCCAGCACCAGCACGCCCACGAGGATGCCGCTGAACGTGGCCACGTTCTGGCGGCGCATGGGGGACTCCGGAACGTCAGGCTCGCCCTGCAGCAGCGCCATGCCGAGCCGCTGCTGCATCAGCCGGTGAGCTTGGTGGAGATCCTTGTTGGTCTGCATGCTGGGCCCGCGTATCCCCTCATCGGTACCTTTGGTCTCCAATATCCCAGCTTGCACACAGGCGTCGCACCTCACTCCCGCCGATTACTGTGACCTCCGTGGAACCAGCCAGCCCTTTCGAGGAACAGCTCTGGGCGGCGCACGAGGCCGGCCGGATCGACCTGTGCCTGAGCCTCCTGCGCGACGCCGACTTCGCGCTGCCGATCTCCGCCGCCGCGGCGGCCGGCGCCGAACCGCCCCGGTGGGCCACCTACACCGGCCCCGACCGCGTGTGGATGCTCGCCTACACCTCCGTCGAGGCCATGCGGGCGGCCGGCGTCGCCACCGAGCACTGGCGGGTCAGCTCGCTCCCCGAGATGGCCGCCGCCTGGCCCGACCCGCGCTGGGGGCTGGCGGTCAACGCGGGCCTGCCGGTGTGGTTCCCGCTGGAGTCGGGCACCGTGGCCCGGCTGGCCGTGCCCACGCTCGCCCAGGACCTCCTGATCGCGCCGGGGTCGGGCGTGCCCGTCATGCAGAAGGTGCTCGGCCCGGGCGACCTGGACGACCTGCTGACCGGCAACAGCTCGCGGGTGTCGGGCTACTGCCACCACGCCCTGGACGTCTCGCACATCGCCACGCCCACCGTGCTCGCCGAAGCGCTCGGCGCGACGGACAAGCTGACGCCCGAGGGCTCGCTCAACCTGCTGCGCTGGCGTCCGGCCGGCCTCAACCTCTACCGCACCCCGTACGGCGGCCTCGACGAGGAGGGACGTGACGCGGTGGCGGGCTGGGTCGTCGAGGAGCCGCCGTTCGCCGGGATGGGCCTGGTGCCCAACCCCGAGCTGCTCGTGCGCGAGTACAAGATCTACGGCGTCGGGCTGCCGCACGGCGCGGAGATCTGGGAGCTGACCGACGCCGGCACCGAGCACCGGCGCGCGCTCTACCACGGCGACCTGCGGCGCTGGCTGCTGACGGTGGCGGTGACGCCGTGAGCTGGCACCACTACCGCGCGCGCTGGCAGGGCGAGGACTTCGAGGCCAGCCCGGAGCCGCACTCGCTCGAACTGTGGATCAGGCTGCGCAGCGCCGAGCCGCGAGAGGGGTTCGAGGAGGTGGAGCCCGGCTGCCACGTGCTGCCGGTGCCGGCGGAGGAGTGCGAGGCGCTGCACTTCGTCATCACCGTGTGCGAGTGGCGCGGCGAGCCGTTCCACGTGCACGCCGAACGCGACGGCGAGCTGCTGCTGGAGTACGCGGGCGCGTCCGCGCCCCGGGCCGTCGAGCTGGGGCTGGACCGGATCGAACGGGGCGTCTACCGCCGCTGGGTGCCGCGCGCCGAGGCGGCCGATCTTCGTGAGGAGGCCGTGCCCCTCGACGAGATTGTCTAGCCGGGCTCTTGTTACTTGGTATTCATGTGACAGAAACTATCCATACAGTGCGATGTGTCGCATGTGGCGCTATTGGGTGGGAGTGTCATGGAGGCAGCGAGCCGCTCGGCTGCGGGGATGCAGGCATACGCCGACGAACTCAGGACGATGTTCATGCGCTTGCAGGACGAGGGCATGGAGCTGCACACGCGGGCCAAGGAGCTGCGCGTGACCGAGAAGTCGCCCGACGGCCTCGTCAGCGTGACCGTCGGCTCCCGGGGTGAGCTCGTCGGCCTCGACCTCGACCCCCGCGTCTACCGCCGCCCCGACGCCCGCCACCTGGCCGACACCATCGTGGAGACCACCCGCCGGGCCGAGGCGCGGCTGCGCGAGAGCATCGTGGAGATCTTCGCGCCCGTCGTGCCGCCCGAGCAGATGCGGGCCCACATCGACGGCGACGTCGAGGCGATCTTCCAGGTGTTCGCGGGTGAGGAGGGAGAGGCCCGATGAACATGTGGGACGAGTCCTCCGTCGTCAAGTCCGTCGTCGACCGCGGCATCACCGAGTGGAAGACGATGGCCGGCGACCAGGAGCGCGAGTGCGCCGACCTGATCGCCGAGGTGCAGAAGTGCCTGGACGCCCAGCCGTGGGGCACCGGCACCGAAGGCAAGGCCTTCCTCACCTCTCACGTGGGCGTCAACGGCGGACCCGAGACGATCACCAAGTGCAAGAAGCTCCTCAAGGAGATCGCCGACGCCGGTGACGCCGTCCGCATCGTCGTCGACAACACCCTCCAGGCGCACGCCGACATGGCGGCCGACCTGCGCCGCCAAAAAGCGATGATCGCGGAGGTGTGAGGGCGACGGACTGAACGGGAACATCCGTGACGACTGGTGGCAACGTCCACGTCCAGGGGCCCAGCGGCCTGCCCGCCCAGCACATCGCGGTGCGGATCGACCGGGACACCCAGCCCGTGTGGGAGACCGAGGTCTTCCCCGACTGGCTGAACTACTTCCTGCTGCCCATGCTGTCGGCCGGCCAGATGTGGCCGAGGGCCAGCGAGAAGGGCATGTCGGCGCTGGCCGTCGCGTACGAGAAGCTGGCCGAGGGCACCGACAAGCACGCCGTCGCCGCCGGCACCGCCGCGCGCACCATCGTCGACGGCATGTACGCGCCGCCGACCGCCGAGTTCGTCAACCGGGCCAAGTTCCTGTACGGCGAGAGCGCCGGGCTGGCCGGCGTGCACAAGAACTGCTGCGGCCACGCCTCCCACGCGAGCGACTTCGCTGTCGAGACCCAGTACTCCAAGATCTCGATCAACGTCGCCTTCTGGATCACGGTCGTCGCCATCGCCATCGCGGTCTACGTCTCGTTCTTCACCGCCGGGTCCGGCGCCCGGCTGATCGGGCCGTACTCGGCGGCCTGCCGCGCGGCCGTCAGCCGCATCCTGGCCCGCCTGGCCGCCGTCGGCGGGCGCAAGGCCGCCGCCGGACAGCTCGGCCGGGTCACGACGCTCAGCGGGGCCACCGGCAAGATCGTGCTCGCCCGGCTGCTGGCCAGCCCCCTCGGCCGCGAGCTCACCGAGGAGATGGGCGAAGAGGGCTTCATCGACTGGTTCACCCAGCGGATCCAGATCGACAAGGGCACCCGCAAGTTCTTCGACTGGGCGCGGTTCAAGGCCTCGCTGATCGGCGCCGGAGCCGGCGCGTGGATCGGCACGAAGGTCGCCGGGCCCCTCTCCCGCGTCACCCGGCGCGTGGGCGGCTTCGCCGGGAGGGCGCTCAACACCGGCCTCAACAACATGATCGCCTCGCCGCTCGGCAGCTTCGTCGCCAACGCCGCCGTCTACGGGCGGATGGAGAACCCGTTCACCGCCGAGGCGATGATGGGCGGGTTCCTCGGCGGCGTCGGCCGCACCGGCACCATCAGCCCGTTCAACCCGGACGTCCTGTCCGCACTGACCCACCCGACCAGCGCCCTGGCGTCCGCGCAGGACGCCGCCGCCCGCTCCGACGCGGCCCGCTCCGGCGGCACCCCGCCCGGGGGCGACCCCGGCAGCAACACCACGTCGTCCAACGGGCCCGCCAACGGCCCCGCCGGCCCCGCCCCGGCCGGGCCCGCGCCCTCAGCGCCGAACTCCACCACCACGCGGGGCGGCGCCCCGGCCGGGTCGTCCGCCTCGGACGGCGCCCGCTCCTCCGGCTCCGACACCGACACGCGGACCAACCGCTCGCAGGACGACAACGCGGCGGGCCGCCGCGGGCCCGCCACGCCCGACGCCGACTCCCGTACCCGCTCCTCGCAGCCCGCCCCCGACGAGGACCGGGAGGAGGAGCGGCAGCAGGAGCCCGCCGCGAACGCGGCCCCGGCGCCCACCGCGACCCCGGCCCCGACCGCCTCGACCAACTCCGCTGCGGCTCCGGCGTCCACCGACGACACGACCCCCGCCCCTGACGCGGCCCCCGCCCCAGACGAAGCCCTCGCTCCCGACGCGGCGCCCACTCCCGACGAGGCCCCCGCCCCGGACCCCGCCTCCACCCCGGAGGCCGCGCCCGCCGCCGAGGAGCGGGTGCCGGTCAAGGACGCGATTCCGGCCCCCGCCAACGCGCCCGCGCACGTCACCGGCGCGCACACCGCCCTGCTGGACGCGGCCGAGACGAGCTTCCCCACCATGCTCGCCACCCGAGGCGGCGACCTGGTCCTCAGCAAGGACGACAGCGAGCTGGTGATCCCCGCCTCCACGGTGAACGCCGTGCGGACCGCCCTGGAGGAGCGCGCCGCGCAGGGCGTCGACCAGGCCCGCCTGCGCATGGACGCGACCCTGCTCCTGGTCCAGGCCGCGAGCAGGCCCAGCATCGACACCGCCCCGCAAGCCCGTACGAACGAGGACGGGCCCCAGGCGGCACGCCCCACCCGGAGCAAGCCCGGCACCGTCACCTCGCGCGCCCTGCCCGGCACCCGCTTCGTCCCGGACGGCCGCACGGACGGCACCACGCTGACCGACGCCGAGGTGAAGGCGGGCGTGGACGCGCTGCGCCCCCACCACTTCCGCACCGAGGGCGTCACGGGCTGGAGCTGGTCCGCCGACGGCTCCACGCTGCTCGTGCGCACCCGCCAGGGCATCCACCACTTCCGCACGGTGATCGGCCGCCTCGACGCGTCCCTCATGGGCCGCACCGAGGTCAACGCCGGAACCAGCAGCGCCGAGGCGCACGTCGTCCACCTCGCCCGAGGCATGGCCGCCGACCAGGTGGCGCGCACCATGCTGCACGAGATCACCGACACCCTGCACCACCTGCATGCTCCGGAGAAGCAGGGGGTGGTGCGCCGGATGCTGTCACGCGGCAGGATGCGCGAGACGCAGGACCTGTGCGTGGCCGCCCGGATGAACGAGCTCGGCTACCTCGTCGAGCAGTGGCAGCAGGCCACCAACTCCCGAGAGCAGCGGAGGCTCGTCGCCGACATCGACGGGGTGATGGCCGACCTGGCCACGCGCGGCCACGCCGCGCCCCCGCTGCCCTTCACGCCCACCCCGGCCGAGCAGCCGCCGCGCGTGCCCGGCGTCCCCGACGGCACCCCCGACCTCCTGGAGATCCGCCGCCTGGTCGACTTCTTCCACCAGGCGGAGGACAACCTGACGCAGCAGGTCGCGTCCAAGAAGAAGACCGCCCAGGAGGCGCGGAACAAGGCCAAGGAGTCCGCCGAGGCGGCGAAGAAGGCCCGTAAGCAGCGCGACCAGGGCAAGCAGGTGCGCGTGCGCAAGGCCCTGGCCGAGGCGCAGAGCCACCGGGCCAAGGAGGCCAGGCACCTGCGGATGGCCGAGCGTTACGAGAGGACGCGGACCGCCGCCCAGGCGGCCGAGCGCGCGTACCGGACGCTGCGGGTGGATCCCAGCCAGGAGAACCTGGCGAAGGCCAGGCAGGCCCACCGGGCCTACCTGGTCGCCCGCGCCGCCGCCCAGCCGGCCGCCGTCAGCCGGACCACCGCGATGCCCACGTCCCGGATCGCCCACCTGACCAAGCTCACCGAGGCGGTCAACGAGCTGCTGGAGGGCAAGGGCGTCAGCCACCGCTACACCATCAACGAGCTCGAGACCGCGATCCGGCAGAACTTCCACAAGGTGCTGAGCGAGGACGGCCTCGTGCTGCGGCCCGGTGTCGGCAAGGACGCGGCCGAGGTGCGGCTCAAGCTCACGCTCGGCGACCTCGTCGAGGTGTTCGAGCCGTCCGTGATCGCCTCGGAGATCATGGTCGGCATGTTCGTCCTGGGCGGCCGGACGGTCAACGGCACCGCGGCCAACAGCGGCGGCCTGGCGCCGAACTTCGACACCGGCATCCTGACGCCGATGCTGCCCGAGGACTCGTTCCTGCAGATGGCCAACCAGTTCCTCGGTGCGGGATTCGGCGTCAACGCCGGCCGCAGCACGAGCGTCACCGGCGGCGCCGGCCCCGCCTTCCAGTCGGGCTCCGTCGTCGACAACCGCAGCGAGTCGATGCTGTACGAGGGCACGGCCACCTGGACGGCGGAGATCCGCGTGCCCGGCTCGCGCACCTGGGAGGGCCGCGTCACCGTGAGCTCCGGCGCTCCCGCCGACGCCGCCGGCCAGCGGGTGTGGTTCACGCACCCGCACGTCGAGCCGCCGCCCCGGAACGTCACCAGGATCGACCCCGACAAGCGCGACCCCGAGCTCCGGAACGTCACCGTCACCGGCATGACCGGTCTCGAAGGCGCCCTCGACATGGTCGCCGACCACCTCGGCGGCGACTACGCCACGGTCGGCTCCATCGCGCACCACAACCTGCGCACGACCCTCGTCGACGAGCTGCCGATGGCGCTGCGCGAGGCGGTCAACGGCGGGTTCAGGCGGCCTCTCACCGTCGGCGGACGCACCGACGTGCGCATCAGGGTCGACACCAGGATCGTCCAGGTCCCTGACAGCCCGCTGGTGGGCCAGCCCAGCTCGGACGAGTGGGAGGAGGAGGTGCTCATCGACTTCGCCAACGTCCCCGGCGGGGCGTCGGCGGGCGGCTCCACCGGCCTCAGTGCCTCAGCCAAGCTCAAGATCCACCGGCTTGAGGACCTCGACGTCCTGGGGCCCCTGGGCGAGTTCGAGCCTTCCATCAACCCCAAGGCCGAAACCGGAAGATCGGCCTCGCACTCCCACTCGTCGACCGCCAACCAGCAGGCCATCCACCCGAGCGTGCACCGCAAGAAGGGCCCGCGGCAGTCGTACAAGCTCATGCTGGTCCACTCGATCACCGTCGAGCGCCCCGGCCAGGCCCCCGTCACCCTCCCGGACGTCGACAGCACCGCGCTGGTCGCCATGCAGGAGTCGGCCGCCTACCGGTTCGGCCTGCCCGTCGACGAGGGCGCGCTCCTCCGCAAGGACGGCAAGGTGGTGATCGGGGCCGACGGCATCCCGGTGCTGCGCGGCGACCCCATCCCCGAGGTGCCCGAAGGCCGCACGGCCGGGCTGCCCCCCACGATGGGCGACCAGCCCGGCCAGCTCCGCGGCGCCGGCCCGGCCCTCGTTCAGGAGGTCCTCGGGATGGACGAGGTCGCCCAGGACGTCCTGAGCGACCTCGGCGAGCGCGGCGTGGTGCCGAAGATCGTGAACGGCGAGTTCGTGTTCTCGGACAACGAGCTGGAGCTCGCGAGCCAGATCCACAACCTGCGCGAGGTCCTCACCCAGCTGTCGGCCCGGCGCATGCAGGCCGGCTACGACCAGGCGGCGCAGGACGGCCTGCACTTCGACCTGGTACGGCACCGCCCCAACCGCACCTCCGAGCACTACACCGTGCACATCCAGCTCAAGCAGGACTTCAAGGACTTCACCTACATCGGCTACACCGACGCGGAGGCGGTGGTCTACCTCGACATCGGCTCCGACACCTCCGGGCGCGGCTTCACCCGGTCCAGGACGTACCCCGGCAAGGTCGGGCTCGCCGAGAGCGACGCACCCGGGGAGGGCCAGAACGGCTTCGGCCACGAGGTCAACGGCAGCTACAGCCGTGGATACAACCGGAACGTCGGCTCCAGCCACGGCGGCACGCAGAACATCGTGACGCTGGGCGAGAGCGGCGACATCGTCGGCGTGTACACCATGCGGCACCGCGTGATCGTCGAGCTGGAGCACAACGGCAAGCGCGAGCAGATCTCCTCCCGCAAGGGCGAGGCCAAGCTCGTCATCGCCGCCGACCTCATGCCCGCGAAGAACGCGAAGAAGGCGCCGGTGGGCAAGCTGTCCGCCAAGGTGCTGGCGCGGACCAAGATGCTGCACCTCGACCCCGGCAACGCGCTGGCCGCCGCCCGGGAGGTGCTGCCGAGGGCCATGCGCAGCGACTCGCCCGCCTTCCACCACTTCGCGGGCCTGGTCAACATGCGCAACCTCGCCGGGCACCGCGAGTGGGAGGACGACGCGTACGGCAGCGAAACCGGCATCCGCACCCGCGGCACCACCACCCGCTCCTCCCTGTCCGTGAAGGGCGAGTACGGCGCCGCCGAGGTGGTCGGCGTCGTCGACCACGTCAGCGGCGACATCAAGTTCGGCATGGGCAGCGCGGGCGTCAGCTACGGCGGGTCCGTGAGCCGGAACACGAGCCTGTCCGCGAGCGGGACCGACCACGACGACGGCGGCACCACCAACGACGGCGGCAAGCTGTCGCTCCCCTCCGTCTCCAAGTCGACGTCCACCTCGATCTCGCAGCTCGACATCTGGGGCACCGAGGAACTCACGATCGAGACCGGCCGGCACTACGTCATCCGCGCCGACGTCGGCTTCACGTACACCGGCAACGAGACCGTCCCCGACGGGGTCACGCCCAGGGCCGCCCGCCCGGCCCACAGCCGCGGCGCCGCCCTGCTGACGATCCCCGAGTACGACGCCCTGCTCCTGTACTCCGACGACGACCTCGACCTGCCGCTGCACCTCGTGGCCGACGCGGTCGAGCGGTTCATCAACGGCAGCCTCACCCTGGACCGGACCCTCGCCACCGCGCTCCTCACGCGCTACACCAAGGCCCTGGCCGACGCCCGCGCCGCCGGGGAGGACCTCGGCCTGGCCGAACAGCACACCCCGCACGCCCTCCTCACCGCGCTCAGGAAGGTCGTCGAACCGCAGCAGCCAGCCAAGCAGCGGCGCAAGGGCAAGGGGCAGACGGCGCAGAGCGGGCCCAGCGGGCACCAGTCCACGCAGAACCAGAGCACGCCGCAGCGTGAGCGGCGCATGCCCATGCACAAGCAGCTCGCCCGCCTGCTGTCGCGAGCCAGGGACCTCATCCAGCAGAGCCGCGAAGTCGTGCTGGCCCGGCCCTACCAGAACGGGATGGGACTCAGCCTCATGGAGTCCCTCACCGCCAAGGACAAGAGCGGCAAACGCGTACAGCTCCGCGACGAAGTCCTCAACATGCTCGAAGAGGTCGCGCCCGAGGTGCTGAAGGCCGCCCCCACCCTGCGCAGGGAAGTGGCGGTCGACTTCGCCCGCACCCGCACCGAGATCCGCGTCAACGACATGTGGAGCCGGAACGGCTACAGCAAGACCTACAACGCGCTCGGCGACCTGGCCAGCGGGGTCGCCGAGGAGGTCACGGTCAGGGTGCGGATGGTGCCCAAGCACGGCGCCGACCGCGCCGAGCTGATCGGCCACACCGACGCCGCCGGCGCCATCAAGCAGTTCTACCGCTACACCGACGTCACCGAGTCCGAAGGGTTCAACGGCTCCCACGCCTTCGGCGTCGACTTCAGCGGCAAAGAGGAGACCGACACCGGCGGCGTCAGCGCCTCGACCGACCTCACGCAATCCTTCGGCGGGACGCGCAGCCGGCAGATCGTGCGGCTCCAGCGCATCTCCCTGTTCCGCGGCCTCGACCGGGTGCGGCAGGAGATGGACCTCGTCGTCGAGATCGAACGGAGA
The DNA here is from genome assembly GCF_040639085.1 of Nonomuraea sp. NPDC023979. Lineage (NCBI taxonomy): Bacteria > Bacillati > Actinomycetota > Actinomycetes > Streptosporangiales > Streptosporangiaceae > Nonomuraea > Nonomuraea sp. NPDC023979. The sequence goes on along the minus strand of NZ_JBEZZG010000002.1, from coordinate 474,521 downwards.
CCGCTGCCCGGTGGCAAGGTCCGCTCGGTCGCCCAGAAGGCGAGCGGCGCCGTCAGCCGCAAGACCCGCGAGGTACGGCGCACGTACGACGCGGTCGTGGTGCGCCGCATCCCCACCGGCATGATCCGGCCCGCCGACGCGAACGTGACGGAGGCCCCGCCGGTCATCGACCCCCGCCGCGCCGAACTGCCCCGCGGGTACTTCCCGGAGTCGCTGTTCACCGACGCCGGCAAGCCGACGCTGCTGGAGGTCGTCAGCGGCCAACTGGAGAAGATGGTCGGCCGCGCCACCGTGGCCGCGCGCATGGGCGAACTGACCAGCCGCCTGTCCGTGGACGCGCTGATCAGCGTGTTCGAGCGCATGTCCAGGCCCGGCGGCGAGGTGGTCGTGCCCCTGGGCCGGCAGGGCGCCCGCAACCAGGGCGTCGACGTGACCATCGAGGCGCACACCTCCGACATGCAGGTCTACAGCGGCCCGTTCACGGGCGAGAAGGGCGAGGTCGACCGCGAGGCGACCAGCATGAGCGTGACCGTGGGCCGCGGCCGCTTCGCCCCTATGAGCGGAGGCGCCAACGGCGGCATGATCCCCGAGGCGGGGATCGGCCTCGGCGCGTCCCTGGGCGAGCAGTCCGCGGAAAGCGTCACCGAAACCAGCGGCGGCCGCGTCGAACGCAGCGAGTTCCGCAACGGGGCGCTCTACACCGTCCGCCTCCGCGTCGACTACGACCTCACCTTCCAGCACGTACGCCGCCTGCCCGGCGGCCCGCCCACCCCCATCGGCGACGCCGTCACCATGCGGCACGCCACCGGCGGCGAGATCTTCGTGACCCTCTTCGGCGAGGAGATCAACGAGATGCGGGCGCGCATGGAGGCGGGCATCCGCGTCGCCCCGCCGTCCTCCGTCCGCGAGACGTTCCGCGCCACGGGCACCCGCCAAGGGCTGATCCCGCAGCTCACCGACGCCCGCCTGGAAGCGCGCGACCGCGGCGCCGTCGCCGTCGTCACCGTGACCGAGAACGGGGTCCCGCGCCGCTACTACGCCCACCCCGACGGCTCCGTACGCAGCGAGACCTTCGACGGCGGGTTCGCCGAGGCGTTCGCCACCCTGCCCCCCGACGTGCTCACCCTGGCCGAGAGCACCGGCCTCGACCTGCGCGCCGTCTTCGACACCTCGCAGGACCCGGGCACGTTCACCGACCAGGTGCTCAAGGCCCTGGAGAACAACGGGCACAACCGCCCCGCCGAGCCCAAGCCCGTCTACCCCTACAAGGCAGCCGCCGCGGAGAACCCGGCCGCCGCGGCCGGCACGCCCGGCGGCGGCTCCGCCACCTCACCCTCGTCCGGCCCCGGCACCTCTGTGACCTCGCCCGAGCTCCCCGCCACACCCCTCGACGCCGCCGCCCGGCCCGACGGGACCGAGGACCTCTCCCTGACCGAGATCCAGGCCCAGAACGTGTCGCTGACCGACTTCGGCGGCGCCGTCCGCAGCCTCACCTGGTCCGGCGACACGCTCCAGGTCGAACTGCCGTCCGGCGCCGTCCACCACGTGCGCGTGACCGTCGGCGACCCCGGCCGGGGCCTGACCGGCCGTACGCACCTCCGCACCGGCACCACCGCCGACGAAGCGCACGTCATGGTCCTCGCCCCGCGCCTCCACCCGGACGTCGTGTCGTCCGTCCTGGTGCACGAGATCACCCACCTCGCCCAGGACGGCGCCGCCCGCGCCGCCGGCCGGCCCCAGGGCGTCGTCCGCTCCTTCCTCGCCGCCCTCTCCTCTCGTGGCGAGCCGGTCGTCGACCACTGCCTGACGCCGCGCCTCAACGAGCACGCCCACCTGTCCCGCAAGTGGCACGCCGCCACCGACACGCCGACCCGAGACCGCCTCGCCCAGGCGATCGACGCCGTCGCCGCCGACCTCACCCGCCGCGGCCACACCCCGCCCCCGGCGCCCTGGGCCGGCGCCCCCCAACCCCGCAGCCGGATAGCGAGCCTCCTCAACTGGGGCGCCACCACCGCACCCGCCCCCGCCCCCGTCAGCCTGGCGACGCTTCCGCTGACGGCCGTCGTCCGCGCGGTCGAACGAGGCGCGGCGATCGCCGGCGCCCGCGCCCACCACCACGGCGACGGCCGGATCACCCTGGAGATCCCCGGCCGCCCCCCGACCGACCTCCAGATCCGCCCCGCGACCCCAACCCCCCGCATCCCCGGCGCCCCCACCCCGAACGGCACCCAGGACCCCGCAGCCTCCCCGAACGACACCCGGGCCTCAGGAGCCTCCGCGAACGGCACCCAAGCCCCCGGAGTCGGTACGAACGGCACCCAGGCCGCCGGAGTCGGTACGAACGGCTCCCAAGCCCCCGCAACCGCCCCGAACGGCTCCCGGACCCCCGGGGACATGCCGAGCAACCCCCTGGTCATCGAGCTCGACCCGTACGCCACGGTGGACGTCAGCGAGCGCGCCGCGGCAGCCATCGCGGCCGGGGCGGCGGCCCGGGCGGCCGGCGACCCCCGGATGGCCGCCCACTTCCAGGCCGTCGCCCAGCTTGCCGAAGCCGCACGCCAGGTCCGCACCTCCATCCCCGCCGAGCGCTCGGCCCGCATCGACACCCTGCTCACCCTCGCCGCGCGCGCCGACATCAGCTACGCGATCCCGCCCAGCCTCGCCGCCGAGCTGATCGCCCTCATGAAGGACACGCCCAAACGCCACCGCAGCGAGAAGTGGCGCCCCTACCGCAAGCTCACGAACGTCACCGGCTGGTACCCGGACTGGGAGGAATGCGACTGCCGCGACGACGAGCCGTGCCAGTGTGCTCCGACCCCCGTGGCGACGGCATGATGGGACCCCGGGACCTCCGGGACCGGGACCCCCGGGATCGGGACTTCCGGGATCGGGACTTCCGGGATCGGGACTTCCGGGATCGGGACTTCCGGGACCGGGACCTCCGAGACCGGGACCTCCGAGATCGGGACCCCCGAGATCGGGACCCCCGGGACCGAGACCCCCGGGACCCCCGGGACCGGGACCCGCGGGACGAAAGGACGGCGATGGCATTCGCGGTGGCACGCACCAGGGACGAGGCGCACCTCTACCTCGACCTGCACCCGTGCGAGACGTGCGGTTCTGCGGAAACCACCTGGGACAGCGGCCTGACCACGGTCGACGGCACGCTGGTCAGCCGCTACGCCGGCGACTGCGGCGAGTGCGGCACGAGCCGCGAGTTCCTCTTCGGCCTGCCGGAACGCCCGATCCCGCCCGACGGCTATCCGACGTTCGGCGCCGCCGAGCCCTCCGAACTCCTCGACGCCGGCGAATGGCTCTGGGTCGCCGACCTCACGGCCGGCCACGTGCCCGCCGACGACCGGGCCGAAGCCCACCGCGCCCTGTCCATCGCGGCCGCCGCCGTCGGCGAGGCCATCAAGTTCGTCCCGCCCGGCCAGGACGAGGTGCCCGACGACGCGTTCTGGTCCGAGCGCGGCCTGGAGATGCGCGCCGCCGAACCCGGCCGCTTCCACCTCGACCGCCTCCTCATCGTCCGCGACACCTACCGCGACCTGGCGGCCCAGCATGCCTGACTACGCCCGCTCCCTGGTTGAGGCGTACGTCTACCTCGACATCACCAGCCCCGGAGCCGAACGCGTCGTCACCGAGCAGGACGACGACTGGCTCGTCCGCGCGGGCGACGCCGAGATCGTCGTCCCCTTCGTCTCGGAAGAAGAGGCCCGCCTCGAGGACGCCACCTTCGGCCTGGGCCTCTCCGAGCTGATCGACCTGGGCCAATGGGTCCTCATCGCCGCCACGTACGCGGACCGCGCCCTGGAAGGCGGCCTCCTCTACTCCGCCGACACCACCGTCGACGAGCGCTACCACGACGTCGTCGCCGACTGGCGCTTCGCCGCCGACGCCGTCGCCGAGGCGCTCAAGTTCGTCCGCTCCGACGGCACCCCGCCCCCGCCGGAGGCGTTCTGGACCGACATGGGCAGAGCGGCGTACGAGGACAACCCCGAACGCTTCACGTACGAGGCTCTGGTGGACGACCTCGCCTACTACCGCGACAGCCTCACCAACTTCCAACGCCTCCACCAACCCCCCGACCAGTAACCCGCCTCCCACCCTCCCCACCGCCCGCCCTCCGCCTCGGGCCTCCGCCTCGGGCCTCCGCCTCGGGCCTCCGCCTCGGGTCTCCGCCTCGCGCCCGCTACGGGTCCTTCGCCACGGCCCTTTGCCCCTGCCCCCTGCCACGGGCCCCGCCGCCGGACACGCTGTCACTGGACGCCCTGCCACCGGGTGTGGCTTTCTGGCGGGAGGCTGCCATTGGCAGAGCTTCCCGTGCGCGCTGCCAGCGCCCCGGCCCCTTGACCGACGCCCCGTCAGTGGACGGGCCTGCGCCGGCACGCTGTCCACGGGGTGGGCC